>JAFDET010000379.1 GCA_019310195.1 Deltaproteobacteria bacterium | reverse complement strand
GGAACTTCGCCATCGACGAGCAGCGCGCCGCCGTGCGCGCGGCGCACTTGTCCCTGGACGGCCTCTACGGACTGGGCGCCGACGCGGATCGGCACTACGCCGATGCCATTCGCGCCGTGGGCCCCGACGACGTCCTTCGCGTAGCCCGCCGCATCATCGACCTGAACGCCTACACCCTCGCGATAATCCGCCCCTGAGAAACCGAAAACTAAAGGGACAGTCCCGTTAGTTTCCGATCACAGGGTACTTGGTGAGTCCCTGCGGCGCTGGAAACTAACGGGACTGTCCCTTTAGTTTCCTAGTAACCCAGGGCGAGGCCGTCGCGGCGGGGGTCGTTTCCGCCGTAGCGGACGCCCGTGTCGGGGTCGACGACGACGATCTCGGCGGCGGACCAGGTGCCGCCGGCCTTCACCGGGTGGCCGCGGGCGCGCAGGCCCTCGGTCACGTCCTCCGGGACACCTTCCTCGACGAAGAGCGTGTCGGGAACCCACTGGTGATGGATGCGCGGCTCGGAGACGGCGGCCTGGGCGTCCATCCCGAACTCCAGGACGTTCACGATGGTCTGGAGCGTGGTCGAGATGATGCGCGGCCCGCCCGGGCTGCCGGTGACCATGCGCACGCGGCCATCTTCGACCACCACCGTGGGCGTCATGCTGGACAGCGGCCGCTTGCCGGGCGCGATGGCATTGGCGCCTCGGGTATCCACCAGGCCGTAGAGATTGGGCGCGTTCGTGTCCTTGGCGAAGTCGTCCATCTCGTTGTTGAGCAGGATCCCCGTTCCCGGAACCGTGACCCAGGACCCGTAGGCCGAGTTGATCGTCTCGGTGATGGCGACGGCATTTCCCTGGGCATCCACCACCGAGAGGTGCGTCGTGCCGCCGTCGTCGGGCGGCTGGCCGGGCCCCTTCACGCGGATGGCGACCTCGCCGCGGCCCCAGGTCCACGGCGCGCGCTTCCAGCGCGGGGGGTTGATGCGCGCGCGCAGCCGCGCGGCGTAGGCCGGGTCGATGAGGAAGTTCACCGGCACGTCCACGAAGTCGGGATCGCCCAGCCACGCGGCGCGGTCCGCGAAGGCCAGCTTCAGGGCCTCGGCGATGCGGTGGGCCGACGCCGACGATCCGGCGCCCAGGGGCTTCAGGTCGAAGCCCTCCAGGATGTTGAGCGCCTGCACCAGGGCGACGCCGCCGGAGGACGGCGGCGGAAAGCTGACCACCTGACGCCCGCGGTAGCTGCCGGTGACGGCCGGGCGCACGACCGGCCGGTAGGCCGCCAGGTCCTCCATGGTGATCAAGCCGCCCAGGCGCTTCATCTCGTCGGCGATCGCGCGGGCCAGCCAGCCCCGGTAGAAGACGTCGGGCCCCTCGGCCGCGATCGCGCGCAGGGTGCGGCCGAGATCCGCTTGCACCACGCGGAAGCCGGGCTCCAGCGCCTCCCCTTCCGGCGGATACTGGATCGCTGCGGTGGCCGGGTAGCGTTCCGGAAGGCCGTACTTCTGCATGCGCCCGAGCAGCCGCGCCTGGTAGGGCCCGACCCCATAGCCGCCTTCGGCCAGGCGGATCGCCGGGCGCAGCACCTCGGCCAGGGGCTGGGTTCCGTACTCGCGCAGCGCCAGGGCGAACCCGGCCAGCAGGCCGGGCGTGCCGGCCGCCAGCGGACCGAAGAGCGAGGCCTTGTCGGCCACGCCCTCGCGCAGGTACATGTCGCGCGTCGCCGCGGCCGGCGCGGTCTCGCGGCAGTCGATGGCCACGGCCGTACCGTCCGCCAACCGGATCAGCACGAAGGCGCCGCCCCCGATCCCCGTGGACTGGGGCTGGGTCACGTTGAGGGCGAAGCCGGCCGCGATGGCCGCGTCGATGGCGTTGCCGCCGGCCCGCAGCACGGCGACGCCGACGCGGGTGGCATCGACCTGGGACGTCACCACCATGACCTCGCGACCCCGGGCCGGCGCAGGCGTCGCCGCGTAAGCCGGACTGGCGAGCACGAGAAGCAGCGCGGCGACGAGCACGAGGCGGAGGCGCATCATGGCGAGGACGCTACCACGCTTGACATGCCGCGCGCGCGCCCGTACCCAGTCGCCTCACAGGGGGGATCCGCATGCGCAGAAGTCTCGTCATCGGCGTCGCGCTACTGCTGGCCGCGACGCTGGGCTGCTCGCAGCCGAGCGGACACGGCGCCGCGATCGAAGTGGACGGATACGGCGTCATCGAGATCGAGTTCCTTCCCGACTCGGCGCCCAAGACCGTGGCCAACTTCATCGAGCTGGCGCAGAAGGGCTACTACGGCGGCACCACCTTCCACCGCGTCATCCCGGGCTTCATGATCCAGGGGGGCGACCCCCTGACCAAGAACGACAACCCCCTGGACGACGGCATGGGCGGCCCCGGCAAGGGCATCGCCGACGAGTTCAGCAGCGAGAAGCACCTGCGCGGCACCGTCTCCATGGCCAACAAGGGCTACCCCAACTCGGCCGGCAGCCAGTTCTTCATCGTGGTCGCCGACTCGACCCACCTGGACGGCAAGTACACCGCCTTCGCCCGGGTGACCCAGGGGATGGAGGTCGCCGACGC
>JAFDET010000136.1 GCA_019310195.1 Deltaproteobacteria bacterium | reverse complement strand
ATCGGGCTCGTCTACGGGGGCCGCATCGTGCGCGCCCGTTCGATCATGCACGGCAAGGTCTCGAGCATCGAGCACGACCGAGCCGGTGTCTTTTGCGACCTGCCGTCGCCTATCCAGGCCACCCGCTACCACTCCCTGGTGATCGGGGGCGAGGGGTTTCCCGAGGCGCTGGAAGTGACGGCCCGAACCGCGGATGGCGAGATCATGGGCGTGCGGCACCGGGAACTTCCCATCGAAGGCGTGCAGTTCCATCCCGAGTCGATCCTGACGGAGGCGGGCAAGCCCCTGCTCCGGAGCTTCCTGGCCCATTGTGGCGGCGACCCGGCGACGTGAGTCTTCAGCGTGCGATCGAGGTGGCCGTGACCGGCGAGGAGGTTCCCAGCGACATTCTCGAGGCGGCGTTCGAGGAGATCGTCGCCGGCGAGGCATCGGCGCTGTCCATCGGCGCGCTGCTGGTGGCACTGCGCACCCGAGGCGAGACCGTGGGCGAGATCGTGGCGGCCGCCCGGGTCCTGCGCGCCCACGCCGAGACGGCCCCGAGCCCCGACCCGCGCACCGTGGACACCTGTGGCACCGGCGGCGATGGCATGCAGACCTTCAACATCTCCACCACCGCGGCCTTTGTGGTGGCGGGCGCCGGCGTGCCGGTGGCCAAGCACGGGAATCGCGCGGCCACCAGCCGCAGCGGGAGCATCGACGTGCTGGAGGCGCTGGGCGTCGGGGTGGACCTCTCGGTGGAGGAATCGGCCGAGATCCTGTCCGAGGTGGGAATCGCGCCGTTCTTCGCGCGGCGTGCCCACCCGGCCATGCGCTTCGTGGCCCCGGTGCGCGAGCAGCTGGGAATCCGCACGATCATGAACTGCCTGGGACCCCTGCTCAATCCGGTGGGCGTGCGCTTCCAGCTGGTGGGCGTGTACGCCGCGAACCTGGTGGAGCCGCTGGCGATGGCACTGGGGGAGCTTGGCGCCGAGCGCGCCCTGGTGGTGCACGGCTCCGATGGCATGGACGAGGTCACCACCACCGGCAGCACCCACGCCGCGCTCTGGGCCGGCGATCACCTGGACGTGCTGGAGATCGATCCCGGCGACGTGGGCCTGCCGCGGTCGGTGCCCGGCTCGTTGCGCGGCGGGGACGCCGGTGAGAACGCCAAGATCACCCGCGCCGTGCTCGAGGGCGAGACCGGCGCCCGACGCGACATCGTCCTGATCAACACCGCCGCCGCCCTGTGGGTTGCAGGCGCCTGCGCGGACCTCGGCGAGGGCATGGAGCAGGCGCGCGAGAGCATCGACTCGGGGGCCGCCCGCCGTCGGCTCGATCGGCTGGTGGCGGTGGCGGCCCGGTGAGTGCGTCCGTGAAGGAGTCCCCTGGTGGCCGCGCCACGATTCTCGAGGAGATCCTCGGCCACAAGCGCCGCGAGGTGGATCGGGCACGGGCGGCCGTGCCGGCCGCAGAGATGGAGCGGCGCGCGCGCGAGCGGGTGGAACCGACGCGGGGCTTCCGAGAGGCCCTGCGCACGTCGCCGGCGCCCCGGGTGATCGCGGAGATCAAGCGACGCTCTCCCAGCCGCGGGGAGATCCGTGCCGATTTCGACCCCTCCGCGTGTGCGCGGGCCTACGCTGCGGGCGGCGCGGCGGCGCTCTCGGTGCTGACCGACGAGCACTACTTCGGCGGGCACCTGGATTTCCTGGCGGCCGTTCGCGGCCAGGTGGCCCTCCCGATCCTGCGCAAGGACTTCATCGTGGATCCCTACCAGGTGGACGAGGCCCGAGCCGGCGGAGCCGACGCGGTGCTCCTGATCGTGGCCGCGCTGTCGCCCGCCGACCTCTGCAGCCTGCGGGAGCGGGCCGTTGCCTGGGGCCTGGATGTCCTGATCGAGGTTCACGATGAGTCCGAGGTCCAGCTGGCCCTCGAGGCGGGCGCCGACCTGGTGGGCATCAACAACCGGGACCTTCGCAGCTTCCAGGTGGACCTGGGCGTGTGCGAGCGGCTGCTGCCGAAGCTGCCCGAAGGGGTTCTCGCGGTGGCGGAAAGTGGCATCTTCTCCGCGAGCGATGTAGAGCGTCTGGAGTCTGCGGGCGCGCACGCTTTCCTGGTCGGTGAGGCGTTGATGCGTGAGCGCGACATCGGCCTTGCTCTCCGACGACTGAGGAGGACCTCGTGAGTGGTCATATCCGGGTCAAGATCTGCGGGATCACACATCCCGACGACGCGCAGGCGGCGGTGGACGCCGGCGCGGACCTGATCGGTCTGAATTTCGTGCCGGGATCTCCGAGCGAGCTGCAGATCAAGGTGGCTGCGGAGATCGCCGACCGCGTGGCGAGTCAGGTGGAACGGGTGGCGATCTTCCGCGACGCCATGCCCGATGAACTAGAACGGGTGTTGCGCCGCGTCGAGCTGGAACGCATCCAGTTCCACGGGAGCGAGTCCGAGGAGGATGTGGAAGCCATCGACCTGCCCGTCATCAAGTCCATCCGCGGCGCCGATCCGGAAGCCGCCGAAGAGTATCCGGGTGCGATCCTGTTGCTGGATCACCCCTCGGGTCCCGCGGGCGGCGGCCAGGCCTGGAATTGGAGCGAGTCCCTGCACCTGATCGAGCAGGGGCACGATGTGATCCTGGCGGGCGGTCTGAACCCGGACAACGTGGGGGCCGTCCTGGGAGAGTTCGAGGATCTGCTGCCCTGGGGTGTGGACGTAGCCACCGGTGTCGAGGGAGACGCACCGCGCAAGGACCCGGCGCGGGTCGCGGCCTTCGTGGAAGCGGTGCGCAAGGTCGAGGCGAGCGAGTGAAGAGCGAGGCCGACGCCGGCGGACACTTCGGAGAGTATGGCGGTCGCTACGTGCCGGAGACGTTGGTGGCCGCGCTCGATGATCTCCGCGAGGCGTACCCCCGCATCTCGGCGAGCGCCGAGTTTCGCGCCGAGTTGGACGATCTCCTCACCCACTACGTGGGGCGGCCCACGCCACTCACCGAGGCCCGGCGCATGACTGCCGACCTGGGCGGCGCCCGCGTGTTCCTCAAGCGCGAGGACCTGGCCCACACGGGCGCCCACAAGATCAACAATGTGCTGGGTCAGTGCCTGCTGGCCCGCCACATGGGCAAGCGCCGGGTGATCGCCGAGACCGGAGCCGGACAGCACGGCGTGGCCACGGCCACGGCCTGCGCCCTCCTGGGCCTCGAATGCGAGGTCTACATGGGGGAGGAGGACACCCGGCGCCAGGCGCTCAACCTCTTCCGCATGGAGCTTCTGGGCGCTCGCGTGATTCCGGTGACCAGCGGATCGCGCACGCTCAAAGACGCCACCAACGAGGCCCTGCGAGACTGGGTGACGAACGTGGAATCCACCTACTACTGCATCGGATCGGTCATGGGTCCGCACCCGTATCCGACGCTCGTGCGCGACTTCCAGCGGATCATCGGTCTGGAGACGCGCGATCAGATCCTGGCCGCGGCGGGCCGGCTGCCCGACGTGCTGATGGCCTGCATCGGCGGCGGCTCGAACGCTCTCGGCCTGTTTCATCCCTTTCTGGCGGATGCGGACGTGCGCATGATCGGCGTGGAGGCGGCGGGGGAGGGCCTGGACTCGGGCCGCCACGGGGCCGCATTGTGTGTCGGGGTGCCCGGCGTGCTGCACGGCATGCGCAGCCTGCTGCTCTCGGACGACGACGGACAGATCTTTCCCGCTCACTCGATCTCGGCGGGTCTCGACTATCCCAGTGTGGGCCCGGAACACGCCTCGCTTCGCGACCGGGGTCGCGCGGAGTATGTGTCCGTTACCGACGACGAAGCTCTGGACGCGTTCCAGTACCTGTCGCGACTCGAGGGCATCATCCCCGCCCTCGAATCGGCCCACGCGGTGGCGTACGCCCGCAAGCTCGTTCCCACCCTGCCCGCTGACTCGCTGCTGGTGATCAACCTCTCGGGGCGCGGCGACAAGGATGCCCCCCTGGTTCGCGAGTTGCTGGCGGCGCGCGAGGCCGGGAAGCACTGATGAGCCGGCTCGACGACTGTTTCGCCGCGCTTCGAGCGCGCGGCGAACGCGCCCTGATTCCCTTCGTGACCTCGGGAGACCCGGACCTGGGAACGACCGCGGAGCTGGTACTGGCGCTGGCGGATGCGGGCGCCGATGCCATCGAGCTCGGTGTTCCCTTCTCGGATCCCCTGGCCGATGGTCCCACCATCCAACGCGCCAGCGAGCGCGCACTGCGCTCGGGCGCGTCGCTGCGGCGCGTGCTGGAGCTGGTCAAGGGCCTGCGGCCGCGAACCGACATTCCCGTGATCCTGATGGGTTACGCCAACTCGTTCTACACGCTGGGCGCCGACGCGTTCGCCGAGGGCGCGCGCGAGGCCGGGGTCGACGGCCTGATCTGCGTCGATCTGCCCCCGGAAGAGGGCGAAGATCTGATGGGAGCGGCGCGTCGCTGCGGGATCGATCCGGTGCTGCTGGCGGCGCCCACGACCCGGCCCGAACGCCTGGCCATGCTGGCGGACCGGACCCGGGGCTTTCTCTACTACGTGTCGCTCACCGGGGTGACCAGTGCCCGGGCCCGCGTGGGACGGGGCGTGGAAGCGGCGGTTCGGCAGGTGCGCAAGATCTCCGAGATCCCGGTGTGTGTGGGCTTTGGGGTCTCGAAGCCCGAGCACGCGGCCGAGATCGGGGCCTACGCAGACGGGGTGGTGGTGGGGAGTGCCCTGATCGACCGCCTGGAGGCGGCGAGCAGCCGCGAGTCGGCCATCACCGACGCCGCGGCGTTCGTGGCGGCCCTCAAGCAGCCGCTTCGCGCCCGGTCGTAGGGTCGTTCTCGCCGGTCAGCCGGGCGTAGAGCTCCCGCACCTGACGTTCGGTCACCTCCGGGGAGCCCGAGTTGTCGATCACGTGGTCTGCCAGCTTCTTCTTGTCCTCGATGGGCATCTGGGAGGCGATCCGGCGCAGGGCCTCCTCCCGGTCGCAGCCGTCGCGGGCCATCTGCCGCGTTACCTGGATCTCCGGGGACACGTAGACCAGCACCGTGGCGTCGACGCCCATCTGGGCGGCGCTCCCCGTGCCCGCGGCGCGTCCTTCGAAAAGCAGGGGGATGTCGAGCACCACCAGGGGCGCGCAGGCGTCGCGGGCGGCGGCGGTGCGTCGAGCCATCTCGGCGCCCACCGGGGGGTGCACGATGCGTCCCAGCAGCTCACGGGCGGCCGGGTCGCGGAAGACCACGGCGCCCAGGGCGGTCCGGTCCAGGGAGCCGTCGGCAGCCAGAATTTCCGGACCGAAGGCCCGGACGATCTCCTCGAGCACCGGGCTGCCGGGCGTCTGGAGTTCGTGCACGATGGCATCGGCGTCCACGAGCACGGCACCCAGGGCCACCAGCTGCCTGGCGACGGTGCTCTTCCCCGAGGCGATGCCACCCGACAGCCCGACGATCCGCGTCACCCGGAAAGCATACGGCAAGCGCCGCAGGCCCGCGCGCAAACGCGGATTTCTACCTCAAAGCATGCCGTTGGGATCGTCGGCGACGACGCAGTTCTTGCCCTGGTCCTTGGCGCGGTAGAGTGCGCGATCGGCCGCTTTGAAGAAGTGTTTGCGGTTTCCGTCGAATTGGGCAGCGCCCACGGAGACCGTGAGGCGCATGGGCCGCATGGACTCGTCGAGAATGAACGAGGCGTCCTCGATGGCCGTGCGGACCTTCTCGCCCAGCTGGTAGGCGCCCTCCAGGTCGGTGTTGGAGCACAGCATCACGAATTCTTCGCCGCCGTAGCGGGCCAGCAGATCGGTCTCGCGCACCGTATTCATCAGGATCTGCGCCAGGCCGCTCAGGAATTCGTCGCCCGCCGCGTGTCCCAGGCGGTCGTTCAGACTCTTGAAGTCGTCGATGTCGATGATCAGCATGGACAGCGGCTCGTTCACGCGCCCCACCCGCTTGATCTCGCGGGTGAGGTGGTCCTGGAAGTAGCGGTGGTTGTGGAGCTTGGTGAGGCCGTCGGTGATGGAGAGCTGGGACAGCACCTCGTTGGCCTGTTCGAGTGCGAGGTTTCGCTCGCGGAGCGTCCGTGCGGTGGAGTCGATCTCGATCTGCTTCCGGCGCAGCTGGCGCACAATGTCGTTGAAGACCCGCGTGAGTAGCGAGATCTCGTCGTGCCGCTTGGGTTCGGGAATCTCCACGTCGAAGCGGCCCTGGGCGATGCGTCGGGCCCCATCGGAGAGGGTTTCGATGGGCTTGACGGCCGTCGTGGTGATCGAGAAGGCCAGGAATCCGAAGACCAGGAGGATGGCCAGGTTCACCGCGAAGGTCTGGGTCACCACCTTCATCACCGGCTCGAAGGCTCGTTCGAAGGGCACCTCGGCCGCCAGGTGCCAGCCCAGCGCGCCGAGCGGCGCGGCGCCGCCCAGTACCTGGCGCCCGTTCACGTCTTCGTAATCCCGAAGCCCGGGCTCGCCGCTGACCAGGGCATCCAGAGCGAGACCCGTGCGGCCCTCGCCCGCGCCGGCTCCCACCAGGACGCGTCCCCGGGCGTCCAACAGGTAGGTGGCGTCGGCTTCCGGCGGCCCGGCCTGGGCCAGGGCGGCGCGCACGACCGAGGGCCGTAGAGTTCCCACCAGGGCGCCCAGCCGTCGCGTGCCGGTCACGATGGGAACCGCGATCACGCTGCCGTGGGCGTCCAGATTCGAATCCAGGGCCCAGGGGCCGTCGCCCTCCCGCTTGGGAAAACTCCGCTCCAGGACCTCCGACGGCACCGCCTGGGCGGCGCCGATCGCCATTCGCAGGGCATGGTTTCGATCGACGACAGCGAGGCCCGAGAAGTAGTCCGAGGCCTCCAGCAGTCGCGCGGCGGTGGCTGAAAGCGGAGCCAGCCGATTGGAGCGCTGTCGCGTGATTACCGGATTTCGAGCGTGCCGGCGCAGCTCGTGTTCGGCGGCTTTCAGGAGGCTCCGGATGTCCTCGGCGGAAACCGCCAGCTCGGCCGGATAGGCGCGATCCAGCGCTCGCTCCAACTGGGTATGCGTGGACTGGATCGAGATCCAGCTCACCACGCCCCCGGTCGTCAGTGTCGACAGGAAGACGAACAGGATGATCTTGGTGGCCAGTCCGCTGAGCGGCGGCCGAGCCAGTCCCTGATGCGGGTCAGACATGCCCCGAAGCTTCCCCTCCGAAGGCTGATATCGACGTGCCCGCTGGCCTGCTTGACTCCTGTCGGTTCTCGCCGGCTCTTGAAAAGCGCCACTGTTTCCGATACTTAGCCAGGGTCGCCAGAGAGCCCGGTGGCGATCCCGGTGGAATCCGATAACCCCCCGCAATAGCGAACGATTTTCCAGAGAGGGTTTGCGTGGATCGGGGGGCTCCAGTATATTGCGCGAGTCTTTTCAGGGGGTTAGCGGACTTCCCGCATCTGGTGGGAGGTGCGCGGTTTCCCCTCCGATCCGATCCGCCCGGCATGCGATGACGGAAGAGACGATGGCCGAGCCCGGACAGTCGAGCCCCGCAGCCGTTTCGGACGCCGAAACGGAGTTGGTGGACCTGCGTCGCCGCATCGACGAGGTGGATCAGAAGATCCTGGAACGCCTCAACGATCGCGCCCGCCTGGTTCAGGAGGTGGGGGAGTTCAAGAAGGCTCACCAGACGTCGGTCTATGCCGCCGCCCGCGAGCTCGAGATCGTCAATCGCCTCGAGGCCGCCAACCCGGGTCCGTTCCCGTCTGCGGGGCTGGGGCCCGTGTTTCGCGAGATCATCTCCTCCACCCGGTCTCTCGAGTCGGTCCTGCGGGTGGCGTACCTGGGGCCGGAGGGAACCTTCAGTCACCTGGCGGCGAGCCGGCAGTTCGGGAATCTGGCGGAGCTCACCCCGGTGCCTTCGCTCGCGGACGTGTTCGCGGCGGTCGAGCGCGGTCGTGCCGACCTGGGGATCGTGCCCGTGGAGAACACGACGCAGGGGGTGGTCACCGAGACGCTGGACGCGTTCGCCGGCTCCGAACTCACCATCTGCGGCGAATCCCTGCTGCGGATCTCCCAGGATCTCTTCTCGCGCAGCGGCCGCCTGGAAGACGTGCGCCGCTTGGCGTCGCACCCCCAGCCGCTCGCCCAGTGCCGACAATGGCTGGATCGAAACCTGGCGGATGCGGAGCGCGTCGAGACGGCCAGCACGGCGGCTGCCGCGCAGGCCGCCGCCGAGGACGAAAGCGTTGCCGCCATCGGAAGCGCCATGGCGGGCCGCGCCTACGAGCTTTGCACCATCGAGGCGTCGATCGAGGATCGCGCCGACAACACCACGCGTTTACTGGTGTTGGGAACGCGCGAGCACGAAGCCCGCGGCAACGATCTCACGTCGGCCGTATTCACGGTCCGCAAGGACCAGGCCGGGGCGTTGTACCGACTGATCGAGCCGTTCGCCCGCGCCGGGGTGAGCCTCACCTCGATCCAGCAGCGTCCCATCCAGGGAAAACCCTGGGAGTACCTGTTCTTCGTGGAT
>JAFDET010000135.1 GCA_019310195.1 Deltaproteobacteria bacterium | reverse complement strand
ATACCGTTCAAGCTCTTCCAGTTCTCGAAATCTTTCGGTGTATACATATGGGTAGAGTAGAAGACCGGGATTCCTAGCTCTTTCGCGAGCGCCTTCAGCTTTTTCTCTTTTTCGACTACCTTGTGATTTGTCACGGTCGGACCGACCAGCCCCCAGGCAGGACTTTCCTTTGACAAGAAGTCGTTCTGAGGGTCCGTAACGAACAGAGCTGGGAGTCCCTGTCTTCTACTCAACCCATATGTATACACCGAAGGATTTCGAGAACTGGAAGAGGTTTGCGCAGGGGACCTGGGGGCATGACTATCATCCGGAGCTGAAGCCGGATAGCAATACGGTCGTCATGAATCCGCACAAGGGACTGAGCAACTTCTGGACTGGAGATGCCGCCATCCAGCTGAGACAGTACGGAGTCGAGACGATCATCCTCTATGGCATGTCCGCGAACATGTGCATCGAGTCCCACGCCCGAGATGCGATCGAGAACGGCTTCGACCTGATCATCGTCGCGGACGCCACCGCAGCGGCAGGAGATGCTGCCTACGAGGCAGCTCTTACCAACTTCGAGTTCCTCGCCCATGAGGTCGTGACCACAAAGCAGATCATGAAGAGACTGAGAAGCGCAAAGGAGTGACTCTCCCTAGACGCACAGCGTGAGCGCCGGGTCCGCGTACCTCGTCGGCCACCTACGGGACACGCTCGCCCGCTTGGAGCGCCAACGCATCCGCGACGCTGCAAGCCCCCGGATTCCTTGGCACGCCGGGAGGGATTCGAACCCCCGACCCCCAGGTTCGAAGCCTGGTGCTCTATCCAGCTGAGCTACCGGCGCGTGCCGGCGAGAGTTTCGGGGACGCGCCCGCGGCAGTCAAACGCGGCGGCTGCGCAGGCCGCGGCGGCGCTCACGCCTCCAGCAGCATGTCCGCCAGGCCCAGGCACAAGACCGAGATGGCCAGCACGATCACCACGAAGCAGAGCGCCCCCGCATAGAAGAGTGGGAGAACCAGCCAGCGGCGGCCCGGGGGCAGCAGGTGGTGGTGGGCGAAGGGGCGCCAGTACCAGCCGCGGGGCCGGGTGCCCGCGGCGGTGAGGACGGCGCCCAGGCTGGTGAAGTAGGCGATCTGGAGGGGGATTCCGACGGCGGCGGCTCCCAGCATCGCCACCTGGCCGTGCTCCACCAGCACCAGGCCTGGAACGGCTTGCGCCACGGCCAAGGCCGCGAGTCCACACAGGATCAGCACGAAGAGCCCGATCTCCTTCACGCCCCTTCCATCGGCCCCGCCGGCCGGGTCGTTGAGCCGCCCGGCGGGGTTCGGCCAGGTGACTGCCGGTCACCAGAATCTCCTTTTCCGGCGGCTAGTTGCGGAAGATCGGTCGCACTGTCACAATGACGCGGTTGGCCTCATCCAAGGCCTCCACGCAGAGAGGATCCATGAGCAGCACCCCCCCCAGCGCGGCCGAGGCGCGTCGTCTCCTGGCCAGCCGCAAGATCGAGAAGGTCGTCGTCCTCGGCGCCAACGGCACCATGGGCTACGGCAGCGCCGCCCTCTTCACCCAGGCGGTGCCCGAGGTGATCTTCCTGGCCCGCACCAAGACCAAGGCCGAGCAGGGCCTGGGCGCTGCGATCAAGCAGGTGCGCTCGCCCACGGTGGCCTCGCGCTCGCGCGTCGGCTCCTACCAGGACGACCTGGAGGCGTCGGTGACCGGTGCGGACCTGGTCTTCGAGGCCCTGACCGAGGACTTCGCGGTCAAGAAGGACATGTTCGACCAGGTGGAGAAGTTCCGCCGCGATGACTCGATCGTCGCGACCGTGACCTCGGGCCTCTCCATCAACGCCCTGTGCGAGGGCCGCAGCGAGTCCTTCCGGCAGCACTTCCTGGGGCTCCACTTCTTCAACCCGCCCAACGTCATCGTCGGCACGGAGCTCATCGCCGGGAACGAGACCGACCCGGAGCTCGTGGACTTCGTCGAGGCCTTCTCCCGGATACGCCTGGGCCGCGAGATGATCCGCACCGCGGACACTCCGGCCTTCGCCGGCAACCGGGTGGGCTTCAAGGTGCTGAACCAGGCCGCGCAGCTGGCCGAGCAGCTGGGCCCGGTGCTGGTGGACCGCCTGATCGGACCCTACACGGGGCGCGCCATGACGCCCCTGGCCACGATCGACCTGGTCGGTTGGGACATCCACCGCGCCATCGTGGACAACGTCTTCGAGCGGACCCACGACGAGGCTCATCTCGCCAACCGCCTGCCGGGCTACATGAACCGGCTGATGGAGAAGGGCGTCATGGGCAACAAGACCGGCCGCGGCTTCTTCTACCTCGACGACGAGAAGCGGCAGCACGTCCTGGATCCGGCGTCGGGCGAGTACCAGCCGGTCTCCGAGATCGTGCTGCCCGACCTGGGCTACATCGATGACGTCACGCGCCTCTACGCCGAGGGTCGCTACCAAGAAGGCATGCAGGTCTTCCTCGCCGCCGACGGGCACGAGGCCGCGATCGCGCGCCGGCTGGTCGCCGGCTACATCAGCTACGCCTTCCACCGCGTGGGCGAGGTCACCGAGACCATCGACGGCATCGACCGCATCATGGGCATGGGCTTCAACTGGGCGCCCCCGAGCGTGCTGGTGGACACCATGGGCGGCGCCGCGGTGGCGGTGGACATGATCGACAAGGCGGGTGTCCCGGTTCCCTCCATCCTGGAGGAGGCCGCAAGGTCGGGAGAGCCGAAGCGCTTCTTCGACAACCCGCGCATCAACATCGGACGCTTCTTCGTCGCGGGCTGAGCCCGGGCCGAGCTACCCCTCAGGAGGAAACCATGGCTGCTGGATCCGAAGTCTACGTGCTCGGTGGCTACCAGACGGACTTTGCCCGCAACTGGACGAAGGAGAACAAGCACTTCTCGGCGCTGATGCGCGAGAGCGTGCTGGGCGGGCTGGCGGAGTGCGACATCGCCCCGGAAGAGATCGAGAGCGCCCACGTGGGCAACTTCGCCGCGGAGCTCTACTGCATGCAGGGCCACCTGGGCGCCTTCTTCACCGAGGTGCACCCGGCCTTCAGCGGCCTGCCCACGGGCCGGCACGAGGCGGCCTGCGCATCGGGCAGCATCGCGATCCTGGCGGCGTCGGCGGAGATCGAGGCCGGCCGCTACGACTTGCAGGCCGTGGTCGGCATCGAGCAGATGAAGACGGTCTCGGCGGCCGAAGGCGGCGCCTACCTGGGCACCGCCGCCTGGTACGCCCAGGAGGCCGAGGGCATCGAGTTCCCCTTCCCCAAGCTCTTCGGGCGGCTCGGCGACGAGTACGACAAGCGCTACGGGCTGAAGGACGAGCACCTGGCCGAGATCAGCCGGCTCAACTACGAGAACGCCAAGCTCAACCCCAACGCCCAGACCCGCACCTGGTACATGAACAAGGAGCACGCGCTCTGCCGCACGGACGACAACCCGGCGGTGGGCGGGCGCATCCGCATCGCGGACTGCTCCCAGGTGACCGACGGCGCGGTCTGCGTCTTCCTGGCCTCGCGCGACTACGCCGAGAAGTGGGCCAAGGGACGCGGCCTGAGGCTGGAGGACATCCCGCGCATCAAGGGCTGGGGCCACAACACGGCTCGGCTGCGCTTCGACGACAAGGTGGCCGAGAGCGCCGCCGCCCGGTACGTGCTTCCCCACGTGCGCAGCACCATCACCTCGGCGATGGAGCGGGCGGGGATCGCCGACGTGAACGGCATCGACGGTATCGAGACCCACGACTGCTTCACCACGTCGGAGTACATGGCCATCGACCACTTCGGCATCACGGCGCCCGGCGAGAGCTGGAAGGCCGTGGAAGCGGGCTGGCTGGAGATCGACGGCAAGCACCCCATCAACCCGAGCGGCGGCCTGATCGGCGCCGGGCACCCGGTGGGGGCCACGGGCACGCGCCAGCTGCTGGATGCCCACAAGCAGGTGACGGGCGCCGCCGGCGACTACCAGGTCGAGGGAGCCAAGAACTTCCAGACCCTGAACATCGGCGGCAGCGGCACCACCAGCGTCAGCTTCGTGGTGGGCGCCTAGCGCCGACCCTCGGGGCAGCGGAACGATCCGCGGCGGGATGCGCGCGCGCGCTCAGTCCACTCCGTCCAGGTAGCCAGGCACACGCGAGGCCTCGACGTCTTCGGAGTCCCGTTCGGGCGGGGGAGCCGGCGCCTCGCCGGTCCAGCCCACCGCTTCGCGAAACGCGTCCAGCTCGCGGGACAGCTCGGCGGCCAGCGCGGGGCGCTCGGCGATCCGGTCCCGCTGTTCGCCCGGATCCTCCGACAGGTCGTAGAGTTGGGCGGGCGCATTCTGGTACCAGATCAGCTTGTGGGGCGCGCGGATCGCCGTCGCCATGTCGCCGAATACCGGCTCGGCGCCCACACACCAGACGCGCTGCTGGTTGATCTTGCGGCTGTTGAGCTCGACGACCGGGCGCGCGCGATCGGGGGTGACGGGCGCGGCGTCGCTGTAGGCCGCCAGCAGGGTGCGCGGGTCGGCGTCCGCATCGTTGCGCGTGGGAAGCGACCGTCCCGCACCCGGCGCCCCGGCCCAGCTCAGGAGCGAGGCCGGTACGTCGGCCAGCGCCACCGGCGTATCCAGCGTCGCAGGCCGGACTCCGGGAAGGCCGTGCACGACCAACGGCACGTGGAGCAGCACGTTGCGGACGCTGAACTCGTGGCCCAGCAGGCGGTGCTCGCCCAGGTGTTCGCCGTGATCCGAGGTGACCACCGTGACGAGGTCGGAGCCGGCGGCGGCCGTCTGGAGCAGCTCGACGATCTCGCGCAGCTTCGCGTCGGCGGCCGCCACATCGCCCAGGTACAGGCCGCGCAGCACCGCCAGCGTGTCCTCGCCGGGAAGCCGGCGGCACATCTCGAGCATACGACCCGGCCCCTCCAGCACCTGGCGCGCACGCTCCGGGCTGGTTCCCTCGGGCAGGAAGGGATTCATGGCGCGAAGCTCGTAGGGGTCGTGGGCGTCGAACAGGTTCACGAACAGGAAGAAGGGCTTTTCGGGCGGGCGCCGCTCGAGCCAGGCGCCGATTCTCGCGACGGCATCGAAATCCCGGGTGGCAGAACCACGGTCGCGGGCGCTGACGTCCTCCAGCGGGACCGACCCGAAGTGGTCGAAGCCGCGTGCGAAGCCGAAGTCGTGGCTGACCACCGGGTTCTCCGAGAAGCCCGCGGTGGCATAGCCCGCCTCGGAGAGGCGCTCGGCCAGGGTCGTCAGCGTGTCGGGCAGCGCCATGCGGCCGTGGAGACCCACTCCGTGCTCCGCCGGCCCCACGCCGGTCAGCAGCGTGGCGTGGCTGGGCAGGGTCCAGGGCGCCGGCGCATAGGCCTGCCGGTACACCAGCCCCTTCGCCGCCAGCCGATCCAGGTTCGGCGTAGACCGCCGCGGCCCTCCGTAGGAGCTGACGGCATCAGCGCGCAGCGTGTCGATCACGATCAGCGCCAGCGACGGCGGCGCAGTCGGCTCCGGGGCACCGCACGCGGGCGCGAGCCCGACCAGCGCGAGGACGAGCGCGATGCTGCGGGGCATGGCGTCGTGCCGCACTCAGCCCAGCCAGCGCAGCCCGCGCGCCAGCGCCTCGCGGCCGTTCTCCTGGGGGAGAACACCGTGGGCGATGACCAGGTGCTTCGGGTTCCAGTCGAGGGCGGTGCGCAGCGCCGCGCGGCCGGCCGCGCGCTTCCAGAAGCTGGCCCGCAGCTCGCGGGGCGTGCTGCCGTCGGGACCCACCAGGCCGTCCACGCGCATGAGAGCCCCGCGCCAGCCCGATAGCGAAGCCGGATCGAAGCGCTGGATCAGGTCGCAAACCAGGGCGGTGGCTGAGGCGCGGTGGAAGAAGACCGCCTCCTCCAGCGCAAAGCTGCCGCGGAAGATCACGTGGGCGATCTCCTCGCCCCAGCTCGGATCGGGCGCATCGCCCAGCTCGGCGTGGAACGTCAGGTCGCGGCGCTTGGCAGCGAGCCCCGGCGGCGCGTAGACGCGCGCCTCGGGATAGCGCTCGACCCACGCGTCCAGAGCCAGGTGGTGCAGTTTGTTGGGCTCCACCAGATGACGCACCGGGCCCAGGGCATCCACGGCCTCCGCCAGCTCCGGCGTGAGCGAAATGGGCGACCAGATCCACAGATCACCATTGCGCAGCCGCGCCACCGCCATCCGGGTGGGATAGTCGAAGAAACCCAGGAAGCGGACCATCGGTCCGTCGGCCAGCCAGAGCTCCTCGGCGTACTCGTGAAGCACGCCCTGATTGTGCCACGTCCTCGAGCGCTTGACGGCACCCGGAGCGGACCCTACCCACGAAAGGCCATGGCCCAGAGCCCCCTCGACCTGTCCCGCGTTTTTGAGCTCGAGCCCCACGGGCCGGACACCTTCGTCGGCGAGAGCCCGCCCTACGGCTGGAAGCGCATCTACGGTGGGCTGGTGATCGCGCAGGCCCTGTGGGCCGCCACGCAGAGCGTGCGGCCGGAGCACACGGTCCACTCCCTGCACGCCTACTTCATCCTGGGCGGCGATCTCGGGGAACCCGTCCGCTACGAGGTGGATCGCGTGCGCAACGGGCGTTCCTTCACCACGCGACGGGTGGCGGCCCGCCAGAGTGGCGGGACGATCCTCACCCTGGGCTGCTCGTTCCAGGCGGCCGAGGACGGCCCGGAGACCCAGTCGCCGGATTTCCCCACGGACGTGCCCGCACCGGAGTCACTGCCCCAGGAGTGGGACGCCGGCATCGACCGGCGCCAGGTCAAGCTTCCGAGCAAGCCCCCGCGCTCGTGCATCTGGTCGCGCTTCCCGGAGACGTTGCCGGACGACCCGCGGGTCCACGCCTGCGCGCTGGCCTACCTCTCGGACCTGAATCCCATGGGCGCCGTGGTAGCCGCACACCCACAGCCTCCCAAGAACGAAGCCGAGTGGGACGAGATCATCATGGGCGTCTCCCTGGACCACGCCATGTGGTTCCACCGCCCGGTGCGCGCGGATCGCTGGGTGCTGCTCGACCTGGCCGGCCAGGGCCTGATCCGCACCCGCGGCCTGGCCACCGGGCAGGCATTCCAGCCCGACGGAACCCACGTGGCCACCGTCGCCCAGGAGTGTCTGGTGCGCGACAAGCGCTACCGGAAGTAGCCGGCCCCGGCCACGCCTCGCGGGGGTCGCGGCGCTAGACTGAGCGCCATGAAGACCTTCCTCCGCATCCTGGGCATCCTCCTGGTCGTGCTGCTGGTGGCCGCCGCGGTGGTGTGGCGCGCGCTGACACCGCCCTCCCCGCTGGAGCAGCCCGAGCAGGGTCTGGTCCTGGAGGGAGTGATCGCGGTGCAGCCCGGCGAAGGACGCAGCGGGCCGAGCCGTATCATCGTCGAGCAGGGCACCATCGCTTCGGTGCGCACCTCGGCGGAGGCCGGGGAGTTCAGCGGCGCCTACGTGCTGCCGGGCCTGATCGACATGCACGTCCACTTCCCGCCGAAGACGGGCCTGCGCCAGTCCGAGCTCTTCGCCTTCCTGTTCCTCTACCACGGCGTGACCTCGGTGCGCGACGCGTCCGACCCCGACGGAACGTCCACGGCGCCCGCCCGCGACGGCGTGCGCGAGGGACGCTTCCCGGGACCGCGGGTCTTCGCCTGCGGACCGCTGGTGGACGGGCCCGAGCCGGTCTGGGCCAACACGCTCGTAGTGCGCACACCCGCCGAGGCGAAGCAGGCCGTGGCCAAAGTCGCCGCCGACGGCTTCGACTGCGTGAAGGTCTACAACAGCCTCAGCGCGGAGACCCTGGCCGCGGTGCGCGAGGCGGCCGCCGAGCACGAGCTTCCCGTGATCGGCCACGTTCCGTGGGGCGTCCCCTTCGAGGAGGCGCGGCTCGATGACGTTCAGCACCTGACCGGCGTGCATCCGGTGCAGGACCCGCCGCTGCGCTTTCCCGAATCGCTGAAAGCCTGGGGCGACTTCGGGGAAGAGCGCGCCCGCTACGTGACGGGAATGTCCATCGCCTACGACATCGCCCACACGCCCACCCTGGTGGTGCTGGACCGGCTGGCCGCCGTCGAGGACTACGACGCGGCGCGCGCCGAGCCCGACGCCCAACTCCTGCCCCGCTACTACCGCGACGTGGTGTGGAGCCCCACCGAGGGCCTGCCCTTCCTGCGCAACCGGACCGCCGAGGAGTACGCCCACTACCGCGAAGGCCTGGCCCGGGGCGGGGCCCTGGTGGCCCGGATGCATGAGGCCGGCGTGCGGATCCACGCCGGCACCGACACCCAGGTTCCGTTCCAGGTCCCGGGCGCGGCGCTGCAGCGCGAGCTGCGGCTCCTGGCCGATGCGGGCTTGGGCCCTGACGACGCTCTGGCCGCCGCCACCACGGTGCCCGGGCAAACGCTCGGCATTCCGGGGCTGGGCCGCGTGGAGCCCGGCTCACCGGCCGACTTGCTGGTGTTCCGCGAGGACCCGACGCTGAACCTGGACGCCCTGGACACGCTGGAGGCCGTGATCGCCGACGGCCGGCTCTACCGGGTCGCGGACCTGGAGGCGCAGCTGGATCGCTACCGGAAGCACCACGAGGGCCGCATCTTCGACGCCGTCTCCACGGCGCTGGTGCGCCGGGTCCTGGGCCGGATGTTCGCCGACACCGACCACTAGACTCGACGCAGCCGGTCCGCACTCAGGCAGCGGCGCGCTTCTCAGGCAGCGGCGCGCTTCAGTAGCTCCTCCATGCCCTCCTCGATCCCGTGGCAGAGGACGTGGATGTCCGGCGCCGTGTCGTAATCACCGGTCACGCCGAAGCTGACCTCTCCGTTGTAGGAGAAGATGGCGATGCCGATCCGCACCGACGCCGCCAGCGGCACGTAGGGCATGGCGTGGAGCATCTTGCGGCCGGCCGCGTACATCGGGATCTGCGGCCCGGGTACGTTGGTGGTGACCGTCTGCACGTTGCGCTGGGGGAGCCGCGCCAGGACGCGCTGCGTCACACCCAGGATCATGGGCGGGGCGAAGCCGGTCAGCGCGGTCAGGACCTCGGCCGCGACCGCCTGCTTCTTCTCCTTCAGCTCGTCCATCTGGGCGCGGATCGACTCCAGGCGCTTCAGCGGATCCTCGATCCCCACCGGCAGGTCCGCGAACATCACCGACACCCGGTTGTCGTAGTGGCCCCGCTCGTCCTCGCGGCGCACCGATACCGGAATCAGACTCCGCACCACCTTGTCCTCCACGTCCTGCCGGCGCGCTCGTAGCAGGTTGCGGAAGCCCTTGGTGATGACCGACAGGACGACGTCGTTGACCGTCCCCCCGAAGGCGCGCCGCACCGTGCGGATGTCGGCCAAGGAGGTGCGCGCCCAGTCCCAGCGGCGGTGGGGCCCGACCGGGCCGTTGAGCTCCAGATCCACCGGCTCCACCAGGTGAGCCAGGCTGCCGGCGCCGGTGCCCAGGTCGCGGAGCTGGCTGGCCAGGCGTCGGGGCGCGCGCAGCAGGTCGCGCGCGCCGCGCACGACGGCCGCGGGGCTGATGACGCGCTGCCGCACGGCGTCCGAGATCAGCTCCGTGTCGCTGGGCGGCGGCTCCGGCACCCAGTCGGGCGGAGCCTCGTGCACCGGGTTGGGCTCCAGATCCATGATGACCGCCAGCAGATCCGTGCCCGCGACGCCGTCCACCATGCAGTGGTGGGTCTTGGAGAGCATGGCCCAGCGGCCGTCCTCCAACCCCTCGACGATCCACATCTCCCAGAGCGGCTTGCCCCGGTCCAGGCGCTGGGCCATGACGCGCCCCACCAGGTTGCGCAGCTGGTCCTCGCCGCCCGGGGCGGGCAGCGCCGTGTGGCGCACGTGGTAGCGGAGGTTGAAGTGGGGATCGTCGGTCCAGACGGGGCTGCCCAGATCGAAGGGCACGAAGCGCACCACCTGCCGGTAGCGGGGAACCCGGTGCAGCTTGGAGGAGACCATCTCCAGGATCTCCGAGAGCCCCGGCGGCGGGCCCTCGAAGATGCCCACCGACCTCATTCGATCCACGCTGACCCTCGCTCTCTCCCCCGGGGCGAGCGTAGCGCGCCCGCCCGGCGCCGAACGCTAGGGCTGGTCGGGGATGGGCACCCTTCCCAGGCTGCGGTCGCGCAGCTCGATGCGGTCCAACGCCTCGACACGCGGGACCTCATCGGGCTCGAAGTGGCGCTCGCGCACGCGGCTCAAGAAGACGGCCTTGGCTTCCTCGGGAGCGCTGCGCACGTTGGTGAGCACGCGATCGCGCTCCTCGCGGTAGGCCTTCATGCGAACGGACCACGTCTCGCGGGTGCGATCCAAGGCGTCCTGACGCTGGGCCTCCGCGGCGAGGGTCTGCTCCTCGCGCATCCCCTGGATCTCGTCCTCGGTGGCGCCTTCGGCGCGCATGCGTTCCTCGTCCCGGGCCAGACGCAGCGGGGCGTACGCCTCCGCCTCGGCGCGCTGCACTTCCTCGGGAAGCCCGGACTGCAGCTCGGCCAGGCGTCGGATGCGTTCGCGAGCATCCAGGCTGGGGTCGTTCATGACGCGGCGGCGCTCGATCGCCACGCGCTCGACGCTTTCCTGATCCGCGAAGAGCATCTCAGCCGTGGTCGGGCCGAACGTCTCGCGACGCAGGTCCCGCAGAGCATCGAGGCGACGCTCCATTTCATCGGGTTCCACGGCGCCCACCTCGATCGTGGCCTCCGCATCCAGGTAGGCCAGGTATTGCACGAACAGGGCCCACGCCGACGCCTGGGCGGACTCCGGCAGGCGCGTTCCGATCTCGCGCTTCACGTGGGCCTGGACCCAGGCCTCCGACACCTCGCCGCGGGCGAGCAGGTAGTAGTCGAACAGGCGCAGTGCATCCGGCGCGGGCACGAAGCGGCCGCGCTCGTCGGCGCGAAG
>JAFDET010000134.1 GCA_019310195.1 Deltaproteobacteria bacterium | reverse complement strand
CACAGCCACCCACCGCACCCTATACGCACCCTGAGCCTCTTGTTCCGGCTGACGCCCAGGACGAGAGCCTCGCAAGTTCCACCAGGGGCACGGGTTTCCGGCTACCGCGAATAAGCGGTATAAGCGGGCGGTCGAGGTCCGATAACACCCGAAGCGACAAATCCGCTGGGGGCCAGCAGCTACGCTGACCCGTAGGCGGGGGATTCAATGGGAAGCGCGGCGCCTCCCGGGCGGTTCGCGGGCGTCCGGGGCCGATCGCGGAGCGCACGGCCCCCCGCCGGGGCCTGGCAGTCCGAACGCTTCGGCCCGCTGCCCATGGATTTGCCGCTGTTGATGTTGGCGTCGGGTTCAGACGCCTGCTTCGAAGGCCAGCTCCCAGCGCGCGTCGCTCCCGTCGCGGTCGGGGAGGGGCGAGGCCGCCGGCGGGGCACGGGAGGGCAGGTTGAGGCACTCCAGAATGGAGTGCGTCGCGTCCGGCGGGTGGATCGCGGCGAGCAGCCGCATGCGACCCCCGCAGCGCGGGCACTCGAGGACGTCCACCGCGAACACGCGCCGCAGCAGCTCGGACCAAGCCAGGCGTCGTGGACGGGGCGTCGGCACGTCGGGCGAAGGCAATGCGTCGTTCAGGGGGTCGAGCTCCGAGATCCTCCTAGTGCCCCCGTGTGCGGGGGCCTCGGGCCGGGGCTCGCGGATCTGGACCTGGGCGCGAGCCCCTCTTCCATTCATCTGCGGGGCATCTGGCGATGCGACGGGAGAAGAGGGAGCGGGCAGGCCGCCTCGGGGCTCGGGCATGAGCCCGCCCGGTACGACGCGATCCCGCTCGCTTGCGCACGGGCCCAGGATCCCGTGGTAACGCACGAGGTGGAAGCGCGGCGGCGGGACCAGGGCTGCGAGCTTCTCCACGATCTCTTGCGGCTCGAAGACGACGTGGGTCGTGCCGTCCCGCCAGCGGTGCTTGAGGCGGTAGAGGAGCCGTCCGTCCTCGAGCCGGGAGAGGCGCTTGGTCGCGACCGGGGGGCGCGCCACGTAGCGGCACAGGCGCTCCAGGCGGCGACGGTCGCGCGCCGGGACGGCCACGTTCGCGTGCAGGCTCACGCCGCTCGCACTGGCACAGCGCTCGCCCTCGAGCGCCGGGAGGCCATCGGGGTCGATGCAGTCGCCCACGCGCACCACCCTCTCGCCGGCACGTCGGCCCGTGGCAATACGACCGGCGACCGAGGCCCCGTACAGGGCCGCGAGGAGGGGTTCCTCCTCGGCCAGCGGATCGGCCTCCGTGGGATCCGACTCGGGGCCGAGACCGCGGCGCTCGAGG
Source organism: Deltaproteobacteria bacterium (assembly GCA_019310195.1). Taxonomy (GTDB): domain Bacteria; phylum Myxococcota_A; class UBA9160; order UBA9160; family JAFDET01; genus JAFDET01. The sequence continues at coordinate 9,864 of JAFDET010000134.1, read as the reverse complement.
AGGCGCGCGATCCGTCGGGCGACCTGGCCGACGACGCGCGCGACTTCTTCGTCATTCGGCGCCGGTAGCGGGTGGAAACGCGGGGCCCGGGTCGGCCCCGCCGCGTAGACGCCATCGAGCAGGAGAGAGTGGAAGTGGACGTTCAGGTTGAGGGCATCTCCAAAGCGCTGCACGAACGTGACGGCCCCGCACTGGCCGCGGGTCACGCCCCACTGCTTTCGAGCTCGGCGCCGCAGCGAAGCGAAGACCGCGCGCACGAAGACCCCCAGGACGGCGCTCGTGAGTGGCGCGTCGTAGGCGAGGCGGTAGCGGAGGGCGAAGGGAAGCGAGAGCACCCACTGCCGCACGGGAACCTGGGGCAGGACCCGGTCCACCAGGTGCGCGGCCGTGTCGGCCATGCGCCGGCCGCCGCACGACGGGCAGAAGCCCCGGCCCTTGCACGAGAAGGCGACGACGCGGTCGAGACCGCAGTCGTCGCAGTGCACGCGCACGAAGCCGTGCGCGAGGATGCCGCAGCGGAGGAAGCCGCGGAGCTCGCGCTCGACGAACCGGGGCACGGGGCGCTCGCGGACCTGTGCGCGGGCGAGGAAGGTCTCCAACTCGCCCTGAACGACACCGTAGAGGACGCTCTCCTCGGGGCGACGGCGCGCGTAAGCGGGCTCCGCGCCTCTGACGCCCGGGCTGTGCGCATGGGGAACCGTGAGAGCTTGGGAGCCCACCCCTGCGTATGGTTGCCAGCTCCGTGCCCGTCGCGAGGCGGCTGGAGAGCGCGCCTCGAGGCTCCATGGGCGGAAGTCGAGCCCGCCCGTTCACACCTTCGTCGCCGACAGCTGGTCACGACTCCCCCGGCAGCCGCGAGACCGCAGCGAGCCGTAGGCGAGTCGAGATCCGGTGCCCGAGCGCGAGTCGCAAGCGCGAAGCGCGCGCAGCGAGGCGAAGCCGAGCGGAGGGCCTTGTCCGGCTCGGGTTGGCGAGCGAGAAGGCCGGCTAAGGATGGAGACCGAGGACGTCGGTCATCGTGTAGAGGCCGGGCGCGCGCCCGCTTACCCAGGCGGCGGCGCGGACGGCGCCGCGGGCGAAGTGGTCGCGGGTGGCCGAGCGGTGGGTCAGCTCCAGGCGCTCACCCTGGCCCACGAAGAGCACGCTGTGCTCGCCGGGGTTGTCGCCGCCGCGCAGGGTCTGGATGCCGATGCTGCCGGGTTGGCGGGGGCCGGTGTCGCCCTCCCGCGCCAGGACGCGCGGGGCCTCCGCGCCGCGGCCCTCGGCCACGGCGTCGGCCAGCCACAGGGCGGTTCCGCTGGGGGCGTCGCGCTTGGCGGCGTGATGGATCTCCACCAGCTCCGCGTCCCAGCCCTCGCCCAGCCTCCGCACCAGCTCGCCGAGCACGTTGACGGCCACGGAGAAATTGGGCGCAAGCACGATCGCCACGCGTTCGGCCAGCGTCTCCAGCTCGGCCCGCTGCGCGGAGCTGAAGCCGGTGGTGCCCACCACGCAGCGCACGCCGGCCTCGGCGGCGACCCGCAGCACTTCGAGGCTGGGCTCCGGCGTGGCGAAGACGATGGCCACGTCCGCCGCGCCCAGGGCGGCCTTGGCATCATCCACCACGGCCACGCCGCCGGCGTCGTCGCCCACACCGGGATGGCCCGGCGCCTCCAGGGCGGAGGCCAGCTCGAGGCCGGCCTCGTCGCCCAGGGCGGCGCGCACGCGTTCGCCCATCCGGCCCAGCGCTCCGACGACGCAGACCTTCGTCATTAGAGGAGCCCGAGCTCCTTCATCACCACCCGCAGCCGCTCCCGGTTCGGCTCCGTGAGGGGCAGGAGCGGCAGCCGGATCTCCTCGCCCACCTGGCCGCGCAGGGCCAGGGCCGCCTTCACGGGGATCGGGTTGGTCTCGACGAAGAGCGCGTCGAAAAGCGGCAGCAGCCGCTGGTGCAGGTCCCGGGCTCGCTCCAGGTCTCCCGCGCGGAAGGCACGCACCATCTCCACGATCTCCGCCGGGGCGACGTTGGACGAGGTGGAGATGACTCCGACGCCCCCGACCGACAGGACCGGCAGTGCGAAGACGTCATCGCCGGAGAGCACCGCGAACTCCTCGGGGCAGCGCGCGATCGCGTGGGAGATCTGCGCCAGGTCGCCGCAGGCCTCCTTCACGCCCACCACCTGCTCGATGTCGGCCAGCTGGGCCAGGGTCTCGGGAAGGATGTTGGACGCCGTGCGACCGGGGATGTTGTAGACGATCAGCGGGAAGCCGGTCTCGCGCGCGATGGCCGCGTAGTGGGCCACGATGCCGGCCTGGGTCGGCTTGTTGTAGTAGGGCGAGATCAGCAGCGCCCCGTCGGCCCCCGCCTCCTTGGCGTGGCGGGTCAGCGCGATGGCCTCCCGGGTCGAGTTGGAGCCGGTGCCGGCCACCACGGGCGCGCGGCCGCGCGCCGCCGCGACCACCACCTCGACCACCCGGCGATGCTCGGCGTGGGTCAGGGTCGCCGACTCGCCCGTAGAGCCGCACGGGACCAGGCCGTCCACGCCGGCTTCGATCTGGAACTCCACCAGATCGCCGAGGGCACGCTCGTCCACCGCGCCGTCCCGGAAGGGGGTCACCAGGGCCGTCAGTACGCCTTGGAACACCGTCAGTCCCCCTCCACCGGGAAGCGGCCCCTGTAGACCTCGGCCGCCGGTCCGGTCATGAAAACGCTGCCCGCGTCATCCGGCCACTCCAGGGCCAGCGTTCCGCCGCGCAGCTCGACGCTGAGCTCTCGATCCACGTGGCCGTTCAGGACCGAGGCTACCGCCACCGCGCAGGCGCCGCTCCCGCAGGCCAGGGTCTCGCCCGTGCCCCGCTCCCAGGTTCGTTGACGCACCCGGTCGCGCGTCAGGAGCTGTACGAACTCGATGTTGACGCGGTTCGGGAACGCCGGGTGGTTCTCGATGGCCGAGCCCAGGCTCTCCACCGGCGCTGCGTCCACGTCTTCCACGTAGAGGATGGCGTGCGGGTTTCCCATGGAGACACAGCTCACGCGGACGTGCTGACCCTGCACCTCCAGGGGCTCATCCAGCACCGGGCCCGCGCCGCTCCCCAGCCGGGTCGGTACGCGGGCCGGCTCCAGGATGGGGGAGCCCATGTCCACCCGGATCCGATCCGGGCCCACCCAGCGCGGGCGCACGATGCGCTCCTCGGTCTCGACGGCCAGCTCGTCCTTCTCGGAGAGGCCGCGGTCGCGTAGGTACTTGAAGATGGCGCGGATGCCGTTGCCGCACATCTCCACGCGCGATCCGTCCGCGTCATAGATGTCCATGCGCACGTCGGCCCGCGTGGAAGGCAGGAGCACCAGGACCTGGTCGGCGCCGACGCCGAAGTGCCGGTCCGAAAGGCGTCGGGCCAGCTCTCCCAGGTCGTCGGGCAGAGAGCCCCCCAGCCCGTCCAGGACTACGAAGTCGTTGCCGGCCCCGTGCATCTTGGTGAAGTCCAGGAGCTTCATTGCCGCCTCTGGTTGCGTTCGATCGGCTGGCCCGCGTCGTAGACCGTGCCCTCGTCGTAGGACGGCCGCGAGGGCCGCACCGGCGGTCCGTACTTGCCGCACGCGGTTCCCAGGGCCAGGAGCACCAGGGCTGCAATCGCCACGGTGCGCCTCACCGTCCCGTCTCCTCGTCGCGCGCGTCCAGCGCATCCAGGACCGCGCTCTCTGCGCCCAGGGCCTCCTCGGCCCGGGCCAGTGCCGTCTCCACCGTGGCCCGCGCCGTTCCGCCGGTCAGGCTGCGCGCCTCGATCGAGCGCTCCAGGTCCAGAAGCTCCGCGGCCGAGCCGGGGAACGCAGCGTGAAAGGCCTTCAAATCCTCGCCCGAAAGCGAACGCAGGTCGAGGTCCTTCTCGACGCAGTGGCCCACCACCCGGCCCACGGCTTCGTGGGCCTCGCGGAAGGGCACGCCCTCGCGGACCAGGATCTCCGCCAGGTCCGTGGCCAGCAGCATGGGGTCCTCGGCCGCCGCCCGCATGCGCGCGACGTCGACCCGCAGCGTGGCGACCGCCCCCGCCAGGACTTCCAGGCAGTCGCGCAGGGTGTGGACCGCATCGAAGAGCGGCTCCTTGTCCTCCTGGAGATCGCGGTTGTAGGCGAGCGGCAGTCCCTTCATGGTGACCAGCAGGGCCATCAAGTCGCCCACCACGCGGCCCGTCTTGCCCCGCACCAGCTCGGGCACGTCCGGGTTCTTCTTCTGCGGCATCAGGCTCGAGCCCGTGGAGTAGGCATCGGAGAGCTCGACGAAGCCGAACTCGCTGGATGACCAGAGCACCAGCTCTTCCGCCAGGCGCGACAGGTTCACCATGCAGATGGCCGCCGCGGCCAAGAACTCCAGCGCGGCGTCCCGGGACGCCACGGAGTCCAGGCTGTTGCGCGACGGTCCCTCGAAGCCCAGGGCGGCGGCCGTGTCTTCCCGGTCCAGGGGCAGCGTCGAGCCCGCCAGTGCACCCGAGCCCAGGGGAGCCAGGCTGAACCGGGCGGCTGCGTCGGCGAAGCGCGTCGCGTCTCGTCCCAACATCTCTACGTACGCCAGCCAGTGGTGCGCCAGGCGCACCGGCTGCGCCCGCTGCAGATGGGTGTACCCGGGCAGGATCGTGTCCAGGTGCTCGCGGCCCTGCTCGACGAGCACGCCGCGCAGCTCGCCGATGCCGCGGCGGACGGCGCCCGCCGCATCGCGCAGGAAGAGCAGCAGGTCCGTGGCGACCTGGTCATTGCGGCTGCGGCCCGTGTGCAGGCGGCCCGCAACGGGGCCGGCCAGCTCGTGCAGCCGCGCCTCCACGTTCATGTGGATGTCCTCGGCCGCCGGGTCGAAGGGGAACCGGTCCGCCTGGATCTCCTCCAAGACGAGCCGGAGCCCGGCCACCAGGGCCTCCGCGTCGTCTGCCGAGATGAGCCCGGCTCGCCCCAGCATGCGGGCGTGGGCGATCGACCCGCGGACGTCGTGGCGGGCCAGGGCCCGATCGAAGTGGATCGAGGCCGAGAACCGCTCGACAGCGGGATCGGTGGCCTGGCGGAAGCGCCCGCCCCAGGCCTTGCCGCGGTTGTGGGACTCTCCCATGCGGCGAAAAGTCGGGAAGATGAGGGGCTTGCGCAAGCGGGCCGTGAAGGAGGCCGCCCCTGCGGGCGTCCAAGGCCCCGGGGCTCGCGGCGGCTGCCGCCGCGTGTCACGTTACGGCCCGGGGAGAGGCGGTTGGCTCGAGCGAAGCGACGCGCAAAGCGAGGACGACGACGGCGGCCGCCGCCGCGCCGGAACCGGTCCGGCCCCGGGGGCTGGCGGCGGGTGGCGGCCCTGGTGGTGCTGGTCGGCGGCTTCGGCGTGGGTTTCCTGGTCGGCGGCCGACTGGTGCAGCTGGATCGGGTGGTCGTCGGCCGCTTCGAGGGGCAGCGCTTCCGGGTCCCGTCCCGGGTGCTTTCGGCGCCCACCATCCTCTATCCCGGCGTGGACATCGAGCGGATCGGTCTGCGCAATCTGCTGGACCGGCTGGGCTATCGCAGCGAGGTCCAGCGGGGGCGGCTCGACCTGGGCCGCCTGGCCATCGGCCACCAGGCCTGGGCCAAGGGCGGAGCCCGAGTCCACCTGCGCGGCTTCGATCATCCCACCCGTCCCGAGCGGCCCCGGGACGTGCTGCTGCGCCTGGACGGAAAGGTCGTTCGCGAGATCCGCGAGCTGCCCGAGGGCCGGCCGCTGGGCGCCGTGCTCCTGGAGCCCGAGCCGGTCGGCTCCTACTACGGACCCGACCGGGAGCAGCGGGACCTGGTGCAGCTGGCCGACGTTCCGCAGCACCTGGTGGACGCCATCCTGGCCGTGGAAGACCAGCGCTTCCAGAGCCATCACGGGGTCGACGTGCGGCGCATCGTGGGCGCGGCCATCGCCAACGTGAAGGCCGGCTCGATCCGCCAGGGCGGCAGCACGCTCACCCAGCAGCTGGCCAAGAACTTCTTCCTGAGCCACGACCGGACCCTCCGCCGCAAGCTGGACGAGGCCGCCATGGCCATGATCATGGAGGCCCGGTACGCCAAGGACGAGATCCTCGAGGCCTACCTGAACGAGATCTACCTGGGCCAGCGGGGAGCGACCGCCGTGCACGGGGTGGGCGAGGCGGCGCGGTACTACTTCGGCAAGCCCGTGCGTCACCTGCGGGCAGCCGAGTCGGCCCTGCTGGCGGCGATCATCCAGAGCCCCAACGCGACCTCCCCGTTCCGTCACGAGGAGAAGGCCGTGGAGCGGCGCAACCTGGTGCTGGCGCTGATGCACGACCAGGGCCGCCTCGACGCCGCCAGCTATCGGGAGGCCCGCGAGGACCCGCTGGTGCTCGCCGCCCGCACCCAGGAGATACGCGGGGCCCGCTACTTCCTGGATGCGCTGCGTCGGCAGCTCCCCGAGGTCTACGGGCCCGACACGCTGACCTCGGAGGGGCTGCGCATCTACTCGACCCTGGACTTCCGGCTCCAGCAGGCGGCCACCGACGCGCTGGTGAGTGGCCTCGAGGACCTGGAGAAGCGCCACCCGCGGCTGCGGCGCGACGATCCGGCGCGCCGCCTCCAGGGCTGCCTCATCGCACTGCGGCCGCAGACCGGGGAGATCCTGGCGCTGGTGGGAGGCCGCTCCTACGGCGTCTCCCAGTTCGACCGCTGCACCCAGGCGCGTCGGCCGGCGGGGAGCGCGTTCAAGCCCTTCGTCTACGTCGCGGCCCTGGAGCCCAGAGCGGGTGGCCCCCACATCACGCTGGCGTCCGTGCTGGACGACTCTCCCCTGCGCGTGGATTTGCCCACCGGCCCCTGGGAGCCGGAGAACTTCGACCACAAGTTCCACGGGATGGTGAGCGTGCGCGAGGCCATGGAGCGTTCGCTCAACGTCGCCACCGCACGCCTGGCCCAGGACGTGGGCATCGGGCGCGTGGCCGACACGGCCCGCCGGCTGGGCGTCGAGAGCCCGCTGCCGGCGGTACCGAGCCTGGCCCTGGGGGCTGCCGACGTGTCGCCGCTGGAGATGGCGCGTGCCTACGCCACCCTGGCGGGCGGAGGCGTCCGGCCCGAGATCCGCACCTTCGAGGACCTGGTCGATGCCAACGGCAACACCGTGGCGCGCCGGGATATCGGCTTTCGCCGCGTCATCGATGGCGGGACGGCGTGGCTGACGGTCTCGCTGCTGGAGGGCGTCGTGGAGCGGGGGACCGCCTACGGCGTGCGCCGCTCGGGACTCCAGGGACCGGTGGCCGGCAAGACGGGCACCAGTGACGACGAGCGCGACGCGTGGTTCGTGGGCTTTACCCCGGAGCTGGTTGTGGCGGTCTGGGTGGGCTTCGATGAGCCGCAGAGCCTGGGGATCTCCTCCAGCCGCGTGGCGGTGCCGATCTGGACGCGCTTCGTGGTGGAGGCCACCGGCGGCAACGTCCGGGGTAGCTTCCTGCCGCCGCCCGAGATCCGCGAGCTGGACATCGAGCCCGACACGGGGGCGCTGGCTCTATCCGGATGCCCGGTGGCGCGCCGGGAATACTTCCTGATCGGTACCGAGCCCACCCATACTTGTCCGCCGGGCCGGGATCCGGGCTTCGAGCTGGAGCGCGAGGCCGATCGGCTGCGGGACGCGTTCATGAAGTGGCTCGACGACGTGATGAACTGAGCCGGATGTGAGGAGGTCGAACGGGCTTCGCCGGATCGCTGCCGCGGTCGCTCTGCTGGGTGCGGCGTGCGCGCCGGTCTCGTTCCCCGGCCAGCCGGTCGGGGCGCTGCGGCTGTCCCAGGTGGCGGACCAGGGCGACGCGGAGCGCCGCAGCTCGATGCAGCTGGTGCTCCGAGGTCTGGAGTCGGATGCGGACGCGCGTCCCCACGAAGCGTTATCGGACTACCAGACGGCGCTGCGCGTGGACCCGGGCAATCCCTACGCCTACCTGGCACTGGCGAGACACCATGTCTACGGACGTACACCGGAGCGCGCGCTCGACTTCCTGGACAAGGCGGAGTCCCTGCTGCGTGCCCAGGGCGCATGGGCGCCGCCGGTGGAGGCACAGGTAGTGGGTCTGCGCGGCGCGGCGCTGTTCTTCATGGGACGACCCGGCGACGCCGCCCCGCTGCTCGAGCGCGCGCGTACGATCGACCCTTGGGTGTGGAACGACGGCGCTCTGGGCGCCGCCGAGCTCCGATAGCTCCCCCGCAGGGCGTGTGATAGCTTCGGCTCCCTCATGACTCCCAAGCTCAAAGCGTTCCTGGTGGCGTTCGGGATCGCCCTGCCGCTGGATGTGGCGTCGAAGCTCTGGGTCGCGAGCTCGCTCGGCTACGCCGAGCGCATCACGGTGATCGACGGCTTCTTCTACATCACCCACGTGCGCAATCCCGGCGCCGCCTTCGGAATGTTCACCGACATCGCCTCCGACATCCGGATCCCCGTCTTCATCGGCGTCGCGCTGATCGCGGTCGGGATCATCGTGTCGTTCTACCGGAACCTCGCCCCGGGGGATCGGTTCACGGCCCTGACTCTCGGTCTCATCCTGGGTGGGGCGATTGGGAACCTGCTCGACCGCATCTTCCGCGCCGAGGTGGTCGACTTCCTGCACTTCCGTCTGTGGAGCGGCTACTCGTGGCCCGACTTCAACTTCGCCGACAGCTTCATCGTCGTCGGTGTGGCACTGCTCTTGCTACAGCTCATCGCCGCCGAAGGCGAAAGTCGCGCCGGTAACAGCACACCGGAACCCGGCACCTGATTCCGGGCGCGCACACCCCAAAAAAGTTTCGTCGAGTTGGAATCCGGGTTCGCGCCGATTGTCTACGTCGCGGCGCGCCGTTCGGTCGCAGTCGAGATACACAAGTGAGAGTCACGCGAAGCTTCTCGATGAAAAACAGTCGTCGTATTCTTGACAGTCTCCCAACAAGCTGCCATAGAACTCACCTGCTCAGGTGCGTTGCGTCGTCGACGCCGATCGGCAACACGCATCAAGGTGAGCGTCTCCGGTAACCTCCCCCGGGGCGGCGTTCGAAGGCCTTGGCCGGGGTCGAACCTCAGCGGCAACGGTGAAAAAGGCTAAGAGCGACTACGCCATTCAGACCGTCGTGAATGCCCTGCGTGTCCTGGAAACCTTCCAGGATGCCGAAGAGCTGGGCGTCACCGACATCGCACGGTCACTCGACCTGCACAAGAACAACGTGTTTCGTCTTCTCGCGACCCTGGAGCTACAGGGTTACATTGAGCAGCGAGACGGCGGACCGTACCGACTGGGTACGCGTTGCCTCGAGCTGGGCCGGGCCTACTCCCGTGCGGGTGGCGATCTGCTGCGCCGAGCGGGCCCCGCGCTCGACGCGTTGGCCCGCGAAACCGGTGAAACGGCGCACATCGCCGTGCTGCGTGACTTCGAAGTGGTGCACCTGGACGGTCGCGAGGCGACGCAGCTGCTGCGGGTGGGTTCGCGGGTCGGTCGCCGGCTGCCCGCCCACACCACGGCGCTGGGCAAGGTGCTGCTGGCGTGCGCGGACGAGCGGGTTCGCAGCGACTACGACCGCTGGATCAGCGCTTCCGGAGGCCTGGAAACGCGCAGCGATGGCTCGATCGTGGATCGCGACAAGCTCTTCGAGCACCTGCGGGGAGTCGCGGTGCGCCGCGTGGCCCTGGACCTGGGGGAGTGCGACCCCGGGGTGTGCTGCGTAGCGGCTCCGGTCTTCGACGACACGGGCCACCTGGTGGCCGCTCTTTCCGTTTCGGGTCCCTGCGTCCGCTGCGACCCGGAGTCCCTGGTGTCCGAGCTTGCGCCGCGCGTCTCCGCTGCGGCAGATCGCCTCTCGTCGGAGCTCGGCTACAGCGCGTAGTCTCCGGGGTCGGCGCCGAGGCAGGACCTGAGCCCCACCGGGCGCGCGATGGC
>JAFDET010000133.1 GCA_019310195.1 Deltaproteobacteria bacterium | reverse complement strand
GCGCTCGGCCCGCCGGCACACGGTGCGGGCCACGTGAAACGCCGCGGCCGCGGGAGCGCCGCCCGGAAGCACGAAGCGACGCAGCGGGTCGACCTCGCCCTCGAAGGCGTCGATGCGCTCCTCCAGGTGCGCCACGTGGTCGTCGCTCAAGACGGGAATCGAGCCCTTCTCGCGGCGACGCTCGTCGGGCGTCGCCAGGTAGGCGCCCAAGGCGAAGAGCTCGCCCTGAATCCGCACCCCCAGGGCGGCCACGTCGTCCTGGACCCCGGCCGCCAGCGCGACACCGATGCTGGCGTTGAGCTCGTCCACCTCGCCGTAGGCCTCCACCCGGGCGTCGTCCTTGGCCACGCGCTGGCCGCCGAACAGGTCCGTCTCGCCCGAATCCCCGCGACGCGTGTAGACCTTCACGGCGCCTCGTTCCGGAGCTCCCAATCGACGATCGCCTCCAGCTCCGGGTCCAGGGCCGTTGGAGTGCGGGTCGATGCTCCCGGGTCCCCGGCCGGCGCGCCCCTCCGGGCCAGCAGGGCCGCCAGCATGGCGACGGGCAACGCACGGCGCTGGCGCTTCACGCTCAGATGTCCCAGTCCGACCCGTGCGGATCGTCCGCGTGCGACTTGTCCCCCACCGTCTGCCGCGGCGACTCGATCAGCACCACCGACTCGGGCGGCACCGAGTGCGTGAGCCAGACGTTGCCGCCGATCACGCTGCCGCGACCGATCACCGTCTCCCCACCCAGGATGGTGGTTCCGGCGTAGATGGTGACATCGTCCTCGATGGTGGGATGGCGCTTCCTGCCGCGGAGCTTCTGCCCACTCCGCGGCGAGAGCGCACCCAGGGTGACGCCCTGGTAGATCTGCACCCGGTCTCCAATCAGCGTGGTCTCGCCGATCACCACTCCGGTGCCGTGGTCGATGAAGAAACGGCGGCCGATGCTGGCACCGGGATGGATGTCGATCCCGGTCCGCCCGTGGGCGTCCTCGGCCATGATCCGTGCCAGAACCGGCGCGCCGAGCCGGAAGAGCTCGTGGGCCAGGCGGTGCACCGTGACCGCGTGGACCGACGGATAGGCCACGACGATCTCGGCAAAGCTCTTGGAGGCCGGGTCGCCCTCGTGGGCCGCCTCCACGTCCTCTGCCAGGCAGGCGCGCACGTCGGGCAGGCACTCCACGAAGCGGGCCACCAGCCACTCGGGATCCACCTCCCGGGTGCCGGGCGTGGAGCGCAGGATCTCCAGCAGCCGGCTGGCCATGGCGGGAATCTGGGCGCGCAGGGCCGACGGCTGCCGCTGGCGCAAGACGAGCTGCCGGGTCCGGTCGGTCCAGGCCACCACCTCGTCCCAGTCCGGGCAGCCCTCGCTGCAGGCCTTGGAGAGCGCGTCGTCGCCACTGCGGGCCAAGGCCGCAAGGGTCGGCTCCAGCACTTGATCCAGGGATTCCGGCCGATCGGGCATGCAGAGCTCCTCCCGGGGGGGCACGCGGGAAGCGATCTATGAGCTTAGCGCGGCTCAGCGCGCTTCCGGTATACTGGGCTCCGGCGCGTCCTCCCCGTGCGTCGTCCCCGACAGAGTCGCCCGATCGAACCCCGCGGGTGATGCGAAGTGCTAGCGCGTTCATGGCGCTCGTGGCCTGCACGGCGCGTACGCAGGAGCCGCATTGCCGACGGTCTACAGCCACTCCCGACTTTCCTGCTTCGAAGACTGCCCGAAGCGCTTCCACTATCGCTACATCTTGAAGGTCCCGGCGGAGACCCAGTCCATCGAAGGCTTCGTGGGCAAGCAGGTCCACGAGGTTCTGGAGCGGCTGCACCGCTTCGTGCTGCAGGGGCTGGTGCCCTCCCTGGAGAAGGTGCTGTTCCGCTTCCGGGCCCTGTGGGAGGAGAGCTTCGAACCGGACCAGGTGCGGATCGTGCGCGAGGGCCAGACCGTCGAGCACTACGTCGATTACGGCGAACGCTGCCTGCGCCAGTACTACCGGCTCCACTACCCGTTCGACGCCGACGAGACCCTGGGTCTGGAGGAGCGCATCCAGTACCGAGACCCGGAGCACGGCTACCGGGTGCAGGGGTTCGTGGACCGGATCGTGCGCGCTCGCGACGGCACCATCGAGATCCACGACTACAAGACGTCGCGGCGCATTCCCTCCCAGAAGCGCCTGGACGCGGATCGGCAGCTGGCCCTGTACCAGATCGCCCTGCGCGAGAAGCACCCGGACACGCCGATGCGGCTGGTCTGGCACTACCTGACCTTCGGGGCCACCCGGGTCTCCACCCGCACGCCGGAGCAGCTGGACGCCCTGCGCGCCGCGATCGGCGACCTGGTCCAGCGCATCGAGTCCGAGGAGCGCTTCGAAGCGCGCCCCAGCGCCCTGTGCGACTGGTGCGAGTACCGGGACGCGTGCCCGGCAGCTCGGGGCAAGCCCAAGGCCGCCGTCGAGCCCGCCGCTGCCCAGCCGGCCATGGCGCGCGCCGCCACCCGCAGTGCGGCCCCGAAGCCGGCTCCTACCGCTCCCAGCGCGCCGTCCCAGATGGATCTTCTCTAAGCCGAAAGATCCGGCGCCCTGCGGCCGATGCAGGCTGCATGGATGGGACACCCGCGCGCCCGAGGAAAGCCCGCATCGCCTGCCGTTGCCTGGGCCTGGCCGACTTCCGGCTGCGGGAGATTGCCCGCAGCGACCGCCTGGAGACCGTCGGCCAGGTGAGCGAGGCCACCGGCGCGGGCGCAGAGTGCGAGACCTGCCACCCCGAGATCGAGGAGATCCTGGCCGAGTGCCGGGGCGAGCGCGTGGACGCCGAGCTTCGCAGCCAGAACCGGCGCACCTGCGCGGCGGAGACCCGGGCGCGACTGGTCGAGTGGCTGGAGAAGGTGGCCGTGCCCTGCCTGGCCGAGCTCGACGCGTCGCTGGACGGCTTCCGCATCGAGGGCCTGGCGGTGCGCCTGCGCCTGGGCGGCCGCGCCGACGCCGGGGTGCTGCGCTTCCTGGCCGACGCCATGCGCGCCGACGTGTGCGCGGATCTCGAGGTGGAGCCCCTGCGCTGAGATCGGCTAGCCTCGCCGGCCATGAGCCTCCGCATCGAACGCATCCCCACCCTCAGCGACAACTACACCTACCTCCTGGTCTGCGAAGCCAGCGGCGAAGCCGCCGTGGTGGACGCGCCCGAGGCGGAGCCCGTGATCCGGCGGGTGGACGCCAGCGGCGCCCGGGTCACCAAGATCCTCTCCACCCACCACCACTGGGACCACTCCGGCGCCAACCCGGAGCTGGCCGAGCGCTGGGGCGCACCGGTATTCGGCCACGTCTCGGACGCCGAGCGCATCCCCGGCTTCACGGACGGCCTGGACGAGGGCGACACGATCCGCGTGGGCGAGGAAGAGGCGCGCATCCTCTTCATCCCCGCCCACACCAGCGGCCACATCGCCTACGTCTTCGATGCGGCGCAGGCGCTCTTCTGCGGCGACATGCTGTTCGCCGCCGGCTGCGGCCGGCTCTTCGAGGGCGACGCGGGCATGATGTTCGAAGCCATGCAGAAGCTGGGCGCGCTGCCCGACGCCACCCGCGTCTTCTGCGGCCACGAGTACACCGAGAGCAACCTGGTCTTCGCCGCCCACGTCGAGCCCGAAAACGCGGCGGTCGCCGCCAAGCTCGAGCAGGTGCGCAAGATCCGCGCCGCCGCCGCCGCCGACTGGCACGACGCCACCCCCGCCGAGATGACGATTCCCACCACCATCGGAGAAGAGCGCGCCATCAACCCGTTCTTGCGCGCGGCCGACGCCGATGAGCTGGGGGAACGGCGCGCGGCCAAGGACTCCTTCTAGGTCCATGCCCCCGGCGCCCACTCCCGAGCCGCCTGCGGCGGCCGCCACGTCGTCGCTGCAGCACCGGGTGCCGTTCTACGAAACGGACGCCATGGGCATCGTCCACCACGCGAACTTCGTGAACTACCTGGAGCTGGCGCGGGTCGTCTTCATGGACGAGCACGACCGGCCCTACCGGGACTACATGGCCGCCGGCCTGCACTTCGCCACCACCCACCTGGAAATCAACTACCGGCGCCCGCTGCGCTTCGACGACCGGGTGGAGATCTCCACCTGGCTCGTGGAGCTGCGCGGCGCCTCCCTGCGCATGGCCTACGTGCTGCGCTGCGACGGCGACGTGGTGGCCAGCGCTGCCACGGAGCACGCGTTGGTGGACGAGAGCGGCCGCCCGCGGCGCATCCCGGTCGATCACCGCCAGCGCCTGCGCAGCGCCGTCGGCATTAAGTAAGGGGACGGTCCTTAGAAACTAAGTAACCCCGGGTTACTTAGTTTCTAAGGACCGTCCCCTTACTTAATCAGAAGCCCAAGAAGCGGCGCAGAGGAGCGCCGAAGCGGTCGCGGAACAAGCCCTGGGACCAGTCGATGGCGTTCTGCACCGCCTCCAGCGCGTCGCCCTTGCCCGACCAGTGGGAGCGCACCACGTCCGGGTGGACGTCGTTCAGCAGCCGCGAAAGCGCCAGGCTGACCACCAGCAGGTCGTCCACCAGGCCGATCGGCCCCAGCAAGAGTTCTGGCAGCAGGTCGATGGGCGACAGCACGTAGCCCACGGCCACCAAGGCCACGGCCTTGGAGCCCAGGGGCACGCGCGGGTCGCGCATCAGCCGCGCCAGCAGCACCGTGAGGTCCGGCAGCAGGAGGAGGATGTCGCCCAGGCCGGAGCCGTCGCTGGCGCGCGGGTCCACCACCACGGCGCGCACGCGGTCCCACAGCCGCCGCTCCCGGGGGTTCAGCTCGATCACGACATTCGGTTCGCTCATGCCGGCTCCTCGGAGAATGCTACGGACCGCAGCCCGCTGCCACCGTCGTAGCGTTCCACGGCGAGGACCGGCTCGCCGGGCGCCAGCACCCGGGGCAGCAGCTCCGGCAGGTCGGGCACCAACGCCAGCTCCTCCAGGCCCGAGAGCGGCTGCCAGGCCAGCTCGTGTCCGGGCGCGGGGTGCAGCTCGCGCGCTGCGCTCCGGCCGCTGAAGAAGAAGACCACGTAGGCGTGGCCCAGCATGCCGCTCTCGTGCACCACCGCGCGCAGGCGCAGGCCGGGCAGGTCGAGGCCCGTCTCCTCGCGAAGCTCCCGGCGCGCCGCAGCGCGCACGTCCTCACCCGCCTCCACGTGGCCGCCGACCCCGTTCCACAGACCGGCGAAGCGGTCCGCCTGGGGCGGGTGGCGCAGCAGCAGCACGTCGTCACCGCAGGTGACGAAGGCAACCGTGGCCAGGCGAGCCACATGCCGCTCGCTCACGCGACGATCTCCTCGCCTCCGTCCACGTTGATCACGTTGCCGGAGATCCAGCCGCTGCCTTCATCCGCCAACGCCACCAACGCACCGGCCACGTCCTCCGGCGTGGTCAGGCGCCCGCGCGGATTGCGCTCGCGCGCCTTGTCGAGCATGCGATCGCTGCCGGGGATCTTCGCCAGCGCCGGCGTCTCGGTGACGCCGGCACACACCGCGTTGGCGGTGGCCTCGAACGGTGCCAGCTCCAGGGCGAGCTGGCGCACCAGGGCCTCCAGGGCCGCCTTGGCCGCGGAGACCGGCCCGTAGGAGCCCCAGGCCCGGCGGCCGCCGGCGCTGGTCATGGCGAAGACGCGGGCGCGTTGCTCCAGCAGCTCCGCCGCCACCAGCCCCTGGGCCCAGTCCACCAGGCTGGTGGCCATCACGTTCACGGTCATCGCCATCTGCGCCGGCGAGACGGCCTGCTTGGGCTCCCGCGACACCAGGGGCCGCAGGGTTCCAAACGCCAGCGAATGCAGCAGCACGCGCACCCGGGGCCCGCCCTCGCTGGCCTTGGCGACGCTCTCCAGCACCTCGGCCCGCGCGTCGGCATCCACCGCGTTGACGTTGAAGAAGAGCGCCCGGCGCCCGCGTGCCTGCACGTCGGCCTTCACGGCCTCGGCGTTGGGCCGGGTCGCTTTGCGGTCCAGGTGCACGCCGGCCACGTCCAGGCCCGCGTCGGCAAAGGCGCGGGCCGCCGCCGCCCCGAAACCGCTCGACGCTCCGAGGATCACCGCCCAGCCGGGTTCAATCGCCACCTGCGTCCCCCCTCGTGCGTTGCGCAGCGGGCAGATTCAGCGCCCCGAGCGGTGCGCGACCGTCGGCCTCGTCCAGAGGCACTCCCAGCAGGAGGGCCACCGTCGGAGCCACGTCGATCTGCCGCAGCCACGGAATGCGCACTCCGCGGCGCACGCCGCTGCCCCAGGCGACGAAGCCCGGGCTCATCGCCGGAACGTCGGAAAGGTAGCCGGCGGCGCCCAGCAGCGCCGACGGCACCGGGCCTATGACGGCTGCATCGTCGGTGAAGACGTAGCCCAGGCGGGCCTCGAGCCCGAACCAGGCCTCCGGATCCGCGCCCGCGTCGAGCAGCTCTTCCGCCGACACCACTCGGAAGCGCCCGTCCTGGGCCCGCGCCTCCAGCTCGCGGCGAGCGCGCACGGCGTCGCCCTCGCTGCGCGCATACACGAAGGCGGAGCCGCCGTTCGAGCGCACCAGGGCGCGCCAGCCGCGCAGCCCCCGGCCGGCGGCGTCGCGCGCCAACAACCCCTCCTCCTCGAGCCAGGCGTTGGGGGAGAGCACGGTGTGCACGGGAACGACGCCGGTGTCGCCCACCACCACCAGCGCCGACGTGGCCAACCTGCCCTCGTCGCGAAGACAGCCAAGCAGGGTGTTGAGCCGCGCGTCGACGCCCGCGTAGGCTTCGCGGGCGGCAGGAGTCCCGGGGCCGAATCGCGCCACCGGAACGCGCGGCTGGGCCAGGTGGAGCAGCAGCAGCGAGGGCGGCGAGGGCGAGGCGATCACGTCGCACGCCACGCCCACCAACACCCCGTCGCGTGCCGCGCCGGGAATCGCCGTCTCCGGATCGTCACCACCGCGGCTCTGCGCCCGCTCCAGCAGCCACGGTGTCGACTTGTCGGCCAGCGCTTCCAGCCAGGTGGCGCCGCGTGGCGGCATGCCCACGTCGGGCAGCAGCAGCGGGATGGCGGCGCCCACGGTGGTGGGCCAGCCCAGCGCGGCGACATTGGGGCGCCGCTGCACGCTCACCGACCACAGGCTCGGACCGCGCAGCTGGCTGGCGTGGTCGAAGCCCGCGCGCCGTACGCCGCGGTCTCCGAGCAAGCGCTCGGACGTAACTCGATGCTGCGCCGGTTGGCGCCCGGTGATCAGCGAGGCGTGGGCCGGGGAGCTGGAAGCCGGAGCGACGGGCTCCACCCGATCCGCGAATGCCCCCGCCCGGGCCATGCGGGCCAGGAGCGGCATCGTGGGCAGCGGGCCGCGGTAGGCATCCGGGCCGAGCCCCGCCACGGACACCAGGACCACCAACTGCGGAACCGTGGGCTGCGCGGAGAGCGGCGGAAGCTCCAGCCCCGCAACGGCCTCCTCGGGCCCGGCGCCGGTACGGCAGCCTAGAGCCACGACGGCCAGCAGCAGCCAGGCCCAGCGGCGCGAGACGCGGCTCACGCGGCCTCGTGACGCGAGCACCCGTCCATGGGGGCGCCCGCCATCAGGAGAAGATGCCGCTTCGCTCGGCCAGTCCGCGCTCGAACATCGTGTGGATGGAGTCGCGCACCACGTCGACCCGCTCCTGCATCACCGCGTCCTCGTCCGAGGCATGACCCTCGAAGGTCAGCGGCTCGCCGAAATACATCCGGTACTTGACCGGCAACGCGAACAGAAGCCCCGCCGGACCCAGCAGCGGGAACGTCGCCGTGATGGGAAGCGACGGCAGTCCCAGCGTATCGGCCACGCCCTGGAAGTTCGCAAAGCCCGGCTGCTGCTCCTCGCTGCCGACGACCGCGACCGGCACGATCGGCGTCTGGGTCTCGAGCGCCAGGCGCATGAAGCCCAGCCCGAAGCCCTGGAGCTGGTACGCCTTGGAGTACGGCTTGTTGATCCCGCGAGCGCCTTCAGGAAAGACCATCACGCACGCCTCGCGCTCCAGCAGCGCGATGCAGTTCTCCGGCGTACCGGACATGGTGCCGCCGCGGGCGGCGGCGACACTCATGAAGGGCATGCGCCAGATGAAGAACTCGCCCATGCCCCGGCACACCCGCGGCGGATCGGCCTCCAGCAACATGGCCGTGCTGAGCATCATGCCGTCGTAGGGCATCTGGCCGGCGTGGTTGGCGATCAGCAGCACCCGGCCCGACGGAACTCGATCGATGTCGAAGGTCTCGACCCGGAACCAGTACTTGTACATCAGCACCGCCGGCAGCAGGATCCTGGCCGCCTCCTGCGGGTTGAAGCCGAAGGGGTCGAAGCCGTACTCGTTGAGCTGGATCGGCGCCTTGGCGAAGCGATCAGCCAGCTCCGCCTCGATGTCGCGGACCCGGCCCGGGCGTCGAGACGCCGCGCTGGCAAGGCGCGCGACTGAGCCATAGCCGTCGCTACGGCGCAAGGAGCGCAACGCAGCCAGCGCGGATGGATCGGCGTCCGGACGGTGTGCTCCATCTTGGGTCAGGCTCCTATCGATGCACGCCGTGGAAGATCTCTTCCAGCCCGAAGAGCGGACGGAAGCCGGTGGCGTCCACGAAGCGCTTGCCCGACAGCGTCACCGGGAACTTCAGGTAGTCGAGGGCCCCCTCGGGATACGGCCACAGCCCCCAGTCGAACAGCCGCCGAAGCAGCGGGCGCACCAAGGGCTCGGGCAGCGAGAACTTGGTGCCGCCGGTCTCGTCGATGGCCGTGTGAAGCGGCACCTCGCCGGGCCCCACCACGTTGAAGACCCCTTGGAGCCCGTGCTCCAGCGCCAGGGCGATGGACTCGGAGATGTCCTCCTCGTGGATGAACTGCATCATCGGGTCGAAGCCCATCATGGTGATCTGGCGCGGCAGACGCAGGTACTCGCCGATCATCGAGTGGGTGAACGAGCCGACCACGTTGACCGGGCGCAGCACGCAGGTCCGGATGTGCGGGTACTTCCAGATGAAGGCGCTGGCCAGGGTGTCCACCTCGACCAAGTCGCGGATCTCCGGGTAGGAGCGACTGGCCGAGAGCGGCTGGTCCTCGTCCATGTAGTACGGATTCTCGGGGAAGGCCCCGTAGACGTAGCCGCTGGACACCACCACCAGCTTCTGGACGCCGTAGTGGGTGCAGTGGTCGAGAAGCTGCTTGGTGCCCCGGACGTTGACCTCGTGGCGAACTCCGGGGTCGCTGCGGAAGTGGCGCACGAAACCCATGTGGACGATGGCCGTGGGCAGCTCGGTCCGGATCACGTCCTCGAACTTCTTCTTGCGCAGGTCCACGGTGTGGACCGTGATACCCCGGGGGCGGCCTTCCCAGGCCACCTTGTCCACGCCGCAGACCTCCCAGCTCTCCACCAGCCGGCGGGCCAGGAGGCGTCCCTGGCCGCCCGAGATGCCTGTGATGAGGACTTTTTCCATCGCTACCCCGGGGGTTTACGGGCTCAGGCTAGCACTTCACCTGCCGACTCGTGCTATAAAGTGCCGCCCCGGAGGGAAGCCTTGGTCGAGCCGGCCGCTCGCTTCGAAGAAGTCGAGATCCCCGTCCCCGAGGACGTATCGGACGTGGGCTCCGTAAAAGGAGTCCTCGGCGTCCCCGAATGGTGGCCCACCGGCTCCCGTGTGGGCGTGGTACTGGCCCATGACCGCGCCACCGACATGAGCGACCCGGTCGTGGCCGGGCTCCACCAGGGGCTGACCGAGTGCGGCTTCCTGTCGCTGCGCTTCAACTTCCCCTTCGCCGAGGCCGGCAAGCGCCGGCCGGACGATGACACGGTCCTGGACCGGGTCTTCCTGGAGGCGGTCCAGCTTCTGGGACGCGACCCGACGGCGGCGCCGGCGCACCTGTTCCTGGTGGGCAAGGGCATCGGCGGCAAGGCCGCCGCGCGCGTGGCCCAGAGCCGCCTGCGCGTGGAAGGCCTGGTCTTCCTGGGCTTCCCGCTCCACGCGGCCGACAAGCCGGAGACCACCGAGGCGGAACAGCTCTACCGCATCATCGCGCCCACCCTCTTCTTCCAGGGCAGCCGCGATCGCTACTGCGACCTGGACACCCTGCGCCGGGCACTGGTCCGCATGGGGGCCCCCAAGGCGCTGCACGTGGTGGCCGAGGCCGACCACCAGTTCAAGGTGCTCAAGAAGTCCGGCCGCACTCCGGAAGAGATCCAGGCCGAGCTGCTGAGCACCCTGGAGAGCTGGATCGGCCGGGTGCTGGAAACCTAGGGTCCGTGGGCGACCTGCTCCGCGAGCGCCTGGCCCGTGTGGCCCGCTTCGACGCCACGGTGTTCGAGGAGGTGGCCGCCGACGAGACCGCCACCGGGTCCGCCCTGATCGTGCTGCTCGGTGCCTGCGCGCTGGACGCCCTGGGCTCCGGCGGGGGGCTCGAAGGGACGCTGCTGGGGCTGGCTGCGGCCGCCTTCCACATGGGCCTGTGGATCCTGGCCATCCAGGTGGGCGCCCGCGGCCTGGACCTGGGCGGCGCGCTCGCCCCGCTCTTCCGGGCGCTGGGTTTCGCGGCGGCGCCGCTGGCCGTGGGGCTGCTGCGGCCCCTGCCTCTGCTGGGCGAGCTGGCCGGCGTCGCCCGCTGGCTGCTGGTGCTGATCGCCTTCTCCCTGGCCGCGGGGCGCGTGCTGCGCAGCGAGGGCGCCACGCCCTGGGTGCTGGTGCTGACGGCATTGGGCGCCGCGGCGCTCCTGGAGAGGATCGTCTTCTGAGCGAATGGGTCACGGTCGGCGCCCACGCCGGTTTCGCGCCCGGTGCACTGCGCGCGGTCCTGAAGCGGGGCGTGCGTCTGGTGGTGGGCCGCGGCGACGCGGGCTTCTTCGCCCTGGACGGGATCTGCCCCCACGCGGGCGCCGTGCTGGCCGACGGAATGCTCGACGGCGATCTCCTGATCTGCCCGCTCCACGCGTTCACCTTCGAGACCGCGAGCGGGCGTTGCGTGGACGACGAGGGCTGCTCGCTGCGCCGCTACGACGTCCGGCAGAGCGACGACGCGCTCGAGGTGCGGCTCGGCCTGAAGAACGCGGGCTAGACTGACACGCCATGAGCGACCTCTACTTCCGTCAGGAACCCGTGGGCCAGATGGCCAACTTCGCCTACGTGATCGGCAGCCGCGAATCACGCCAGGCGCTGCTGGTCGATCCGGCCTGGGCGGTGGACGCGCTGTGCGACGCCGCCGAAGCGGACGGCATGCAGGTGGTGGGCGCCCTGGTCACCCACTACCACCAGGACCACGTGGGCGGCGAGATCTTCGGCCAGGAGATCGAGGGGCTGGCCCGGCTGCTGGAGCGCTCGCCCGTCCCCATCCACGTGAACCGCACCGAAGCCGACGGCCTGAAGCGGGTCACGGGCGTTTCCGAATCGGACCTGGTGCGCCACGACGGTGGCGACGCCCTGGAGCTGGGCGGCGTCCGAGTACGGCTGCTGCACACGCCGGGCCACACGCCCGGCTCCCAGTGCTTCCTGGTCGAGGAGCCCGACCGGCCGGGTCACCTGGTAGCGGGCGACACACTCTTTCTGGGCAGCTGCGGCCGCGTCGACCTACCCGGCGGCGACCCGGCAGCGCTCTACCAGAGCCTGAACGGCGTGCTGAAGAAGCTGCCCGACGACACGGTGCTCTTCCCGGGCCACGCCTACGCGGCCGAGAGCAGCGACACCCTGGGCGAGCAGAAGCGCA
>JAFDET010000132.1 GCA_019310195.1 Deltaproteobacteria bacterium | reverse complement strand
CTTCCTTCTCTTGCTGCGCTGGTAGCGATCGACGTTCTGCTCGTGCTCGGCGTAGCTGCGCGCGAAGATGTGGGTGCCGTCGTTGCGCGACACGAAGAAGAGAAAGTTCGTGGGTGCGGGCTCCAGCACGGCGCGCAGGGCCGCGGCCCCGGGGCTGGCGATGGGGCCGGGCGGCAGCGCCGGAATCTTGTAGGTGTTGTAGACGTTGCTGCCGTCTTCCAGGTGGGCGCGGGTCAGGTTGCCGTCGAAATCCTGAATTCCGTAGATGGTGGTGGGATCGCTCTCGAGGCGCATGCCGCGCTTCAGCCGGTTGTGGAAGACGCCGGCGATCAGCGGCCGCTCCGGCGCGGCGCCGGTTTCCTTCTCCACGATGGACGCCAGGGTGACGACCTCGCGCATGTCCATGCCCCGCTCGCCGGCCAGGGGCTCCAGCGTCCTCCACACCTGGAGGAAGTGGTCGACCAGGGTCTTGGCCACCTCGCGCGTCGAAAGGCCGCGCGGCAGGCGGTAGGTCTCGGGGAAGAGGTACCCCTCCAGGGTGGGACCCGCGACGCCCAGCGCCTCGGCATTGGCGGGATCCCAGGCGAAGGCGACGAAGGCGTCGGCCTCCACCAGGCCGGGCTCGGCCAGGCGCGCGGCGATCGCCTCGATGCGCAGGCCCTCGGGAATCGCCACCTCCCAGTGCTTCACCTTGCCGGCCACGAGGATGTCGAGAATCTCGCCGGCGGACGCGGCGGACGCGAGCTCGTACTCGCCGGCGTGGAGCCGCTCGGCCTGGCCGCGCCAGCGCGCCAGCAGGCCCAGAGCGCGTGCGTCACGGATCAACCCCTGGCTTTCCAGGCGCCGGGCCACGGCAGACAGGCTGGTGCCGCGAGGCACCTCGAAGAGCACCGGCTCGGCATCGGCCGGGCCGGCCGGCTCCAGCGCACTGCGCAGGGCGAGCGCGGCGGCGCCGGCCCCCAGTGCGCCGACCAGGGCCAGCCCCGCCAGCGCGTAGACCAGGGTCTTCCCGCTGCTACTCACGAGCGCGTCTCCACCCGGGTACGGCGCTCCAGGTAGGTGCGCAGCAGCAGTGTGGCGGCCACGGCGTCGATCACCTGGCGCTTCTTCTTGCCCTTGCGGCCCGACTCGCGGAGCGCCCGGTCCGCCTCCTGGGTGGTCCAGCGCTCGTCCAGCATCTCCACCGGCAGGCCTGTGGCCTCGCCCAGCTTGCGCCCGAAGGCCTCGGCGGCCTCGGCCTCGGGCCCGCGGCGGCCGTCCATGTGGAGCGGCAGGCCCACCACGATGCCCACCACACCCTTCTCCTTCACCAGGGCGCAGAGCGACTCCAGGTCGCGGCGCGCGCCGCGGCTCTCGAGCGTCCCCTCCGGAAAGGCGATCTGGCCCTCGGAGTCGGAGACCGCCAGCCCGATGCGGCGAGTTCCGTAGTCCACCCCGAGGATCCGGCCGGATTCAGGCATCGGCGCCGAGGCTAGCCGATCAAGGAGAAAAGCCCCGCCAGAGGTGCGACTTACGTGACCAACGCCGACCCCGCCGCCCGTGCCCGCCAGGCCGCCGGTCGCGAGTTCATCCGCGACGCGCTGCGCGACCCGGAGGCGACCGTGCGCGAGTGCGCCGGAACTGACGGGACTGTCCCAGAGGTTCCTTAGTCCGGAATCAGGGCTTCGAAGCGAGCCTTGTCGCGGGCCTTCATGTACGCGTCGCGGGGGGTGATGCGCCCGGCCCCGAGCTGCTCGTGGAGCGCGTCGTCCATGCCTTGCATGCCCTCGCCCTTTCCGCTCTGGATGATCGAATCGATCATCTGGGTGTTGCCCTCGCGGATCACGTTGGGCAGGCCCTGGGTTCGCAGCAGGATTTCGTTCACGGCGACGCGTCCGCTGCCGCCGGCGGCGGGCAGCAGGAGCTGAGACACCACGGCCGCCAGGGGAAGGCGTCGATGATGCGGTCGATGGTCTTGGCGGCGCCGTTGGTGTGCAGCGTCCCGAAGACCAGGGTGCCCATCTCGGCGGCGGTGATCGCCATGGAGATCGTCTCGCGGTCGCGCATCTCACCCACCAACACCACGTCGGCGTCCTGGCGCACGGCCGAGCGCAGCGCCGCCGCGAATGACTTGGTGTGGATGCCGACCTCCCGGTGCGAGAGCACCGACTCCCGGTTCTGGTGCACGAACTCCACCGGGTCCTCGATGGTGACGATGTGGCGCCTGGAGCCGCTGTTGATCTTGTGGACGATCGCCGCCAGCGTCGTGGACTTGCCCGATCCCGTCGGCCCGGTCACCACCACAAGACCGTTGCGCAGATCCGCCAGCCGACCGATGGCGTCGGGCACCTTCAGGTCCTGGAGCGGAATGATCTGCTCGGGAATGATGCGGAATACGGCGCCGGCACCGTGCTCCTGCATGAAGTAGTTGGCGCGGAAGCGGGCCACACCCTCCAGGCCGTAGGCGAAGTCCACGTCGTTGGTCTCGACATACTCCCGCCAGTGGACGTCGGCGGCAACAGGCTCGAGCAGCGCCATCAGCCCCTCGTGGTCCAGCACCGCCCGCCCCTCGATGGGCGCCAGCTCGCCGTGCACACGGATCCTGGGCTCGCGGCCCGCCGACAGGTGCAGGTCCGACCCATCGACGTCTTTCAGATGTCGCAGCAGCTCGTCGATCTCGGGCACGCCTGGCTCCTAGCTCCCGCCGCCGATGCGCTTGGGGTCGTCGCAGTGCTCCAAGGCAGTCTCATGAGAGATGCTTCCCGAAGCCACCAGCTTGTTGAGCGAGTCGTCCAGCAGGCACATGCCCTGCGCCGCGCCGGTCTGGAGAGTCGAGAAGATCTGGAAGGTCTTGTTGTCGCGGATCAGGTTTCCGATGGCCTTGTTGCTGACCAGGATCTCCAGGGCCGGCACCCGGCCGTGGCCGTCGGCCGTGGGCACCAGGCGCTGGGACACCACCGCACGCAGCGACTCGGACACCATGTTGCGGATCTGCTCCTGCTGGTCGGAGGGGAAGACCCCGATCATCCGGTTGACCGTGCGAATCGAGCTGCCCGTGTGCATCGATGCGAGCACCAGATGACCGGTCTCGGCCGCGGTCAGCGCCAGGGAGATGGTCTCCAGGTCGCGCAACTCGCCGATCACGATCACGTCCGGGTCCTCGCGCAGGGCGCCGCGCAGCGCGCGCGCAAACGAGTCGGTATGCGAACCCACATTGCGCTGGTTGACCAGGCAACGCTTCGAGGGATGCAGCACTTCGATGGGATCCTCGACGGTGAGGATGTGCTCCTTGCGCTCGGCGTTGATGATGTCCACCAGCGCGGCCATGGTGGACGACTTGCCGCAGTTGGCGGGCCCGGTCACCAGCACCATGCCCTGGTGGTAGTTGGTGAAGCGCGCCAGCTCGCTGGGCAGTCCCAGGTCTTCCAGCGTGGGAGGCTCGGCGGAGATGCTGCGGAAGACGCCGTCGGGGCCGCGCTGCTGCCGGTAGCAGTTGACGCGGAAGCGCCCCAGACCGGGAACTGTGTAGGCGAAGTCGATCTCGCCGTCGGCGTGGAAGTGCGCGCGCTGCTCGGCGGTCATGGCGGCGTGCAGCATGCGCGCCGTGTCCGCCGGATCCAACGGCGCGTCGCCCTCCTGACGGAAGGCCCCGTGGAGGCGCATGCGCAGCGGCGTCGCGGCATGGAGGTGGATGTCGCTGGCGCCCAGCTCGACTCCGCGGCGCAAGAGCGCCACCAGGTCCTGCACGTCCCGATCCGTCGAGGCCGCGGGCGCACCGCTCCCCGCGGCCGGCTGCGCCGAGGGGGACGCCGCGACGGGCGCGCTCGATCCTGCGGGTGCGGCCGATGCTGCGGCGGGCTGCGCTGCGGGCGACGTGCTGCGCTGGATCTCCGGCTCCGGGTTGGCCTGCACCGCGGCCTGCTTGGCGCGCGCTCTGGCCACCACCTGCTGCCGCGCCTTCAGCACCTTCTCGAGCTGATCGGACGTGAGCATTTCCTGCTCGACCAGGATCTCGCCCAGACGCTTCTCACCGCCCTTGTCGGCCTGGAGCCGCGTGGCCTCGGCCAGCTGATCGGGCGTGATGAACTTCAGGTGCAGGGCCACGCGGCCCAGGAGCGGAGTCGGCGTGCTCATGGTGGGTCTCAGCGATTTCCGCTGCGTGTGAGGGCGGTGCTGGCCGCATGGCGGACCGGCGGGTCGCCCTTGGCAGATGCGCGCTCCAGCGCGGCGCGCGCCTCGTCGCCACGGATCCGCGCCAGCGCGGATACGGCGCCCAGCTTCAGCTCCCGCAGGCGCCGCCGGGCCAGCAGGCCGCCCTTGGAGAGCACCTCCTCCAGCACCGGGACGGCTTCGCTGCGGCCCAGCACGCCGAGCCCGCGCAGGGTCTCGCGGGCCAGCTCGTCCTGATCCTCGCGAAGGGCGCGACGCAGGGCGCCGGCCAGGGTCTCCAGGGCCCGCGGCGCCTGGGAGGCACCCAGGCAGTAGGCAGCGGCCCCCGCCAGGTCCGGCCGGGGGCTGGCCACCGCCTCCTGCAGCACGGCCACCGCCGAGGGCGTGCCGATCCGCACCAGGGCCTTGGCCACCTCGCGCGCCAGCTCGATGGGCGTCGCGACGTCCTTCACCAGCGCGGCCAGGTACGGGATGCACGCCGGGTTCTGCATCTCGCCGGACAGACGCGCCGCCAGGCGCGCGCGCTCCGGGTGCGCCGCCTCGAGGGATGCCTTCACCTCGGGCAGCGCCTTCTCGCCCATGGCGATGAGCAGGGCGTTCAGCTGACCGCGGTGCTCTGGATCGGACGCGTTCACCAGCGCATCGAAGATGCGCGGCACGGCGTGGGCCCCGAGCTGGAGCAGGATCTGGGTGGCGCGCACGCTGGCCTGGGGCCCAGTCTGGCAGGCACGCTGCACCACGTCGTCCAGGCGTGCGCCCGCCGCGAGTCCGAAGAGCGCCTCCTCAGCCAGGGCCCGCTGGCGTTCGCTGCGCGGGGACTCGCCGGCGTGGGAGGAGAGGACCAGGACCGCGCGGTAGGTGTCGTCGCTGGGCCCTTCGTCGGCCAGCGCCGCCGCCTCGCGGGTCACGCGCTGCAGCCTCTCTTCATAGTCCGCGTCTTCGCGGCACTCGTCCAAGGCACGCAGGCCCTTGACCAGCTCGGCGCCGCGATCGCCGGCGCTCTCGGGAACCAGAGCGCCATCGGAGCTCTCGTCGCCCGCCTCCCCCAGGTGGCGATGCAGCGCGCGCAGCGGATCGATGCCCGTGGTCTGCGGCTTGGGAGCGGGGAGGTCCGCGTCGGGATCCTCCTCGTCGTGCTCCAGCGCATCGCTCGGCCACAGGTCGGGAAGCGTGTCGCCGGCGTCGGTCTCCTCTTCGGCCAGGTCGGCGAACGAGGCGGTGTCGGCCACGGACTCCAGAGGCTCCGGCGCACTGGGCGGTGCAACCTCGGCTGCCTGGGCCGGCGTGGTCTGCTGCGCAGGCGCCGCGGGCGGGACCGTTGCGCCGGGATTGATGAGCACACCGGACTGGGCGCAGCCGGCCAGCACCCGCTCGACACCGCCGGCCTGGGCCAGCTCGTCGGGATCCATGGCCAGGGTGGCCAGCAGGGTGCCGAAGGCCTCGCGCGTCATGCCCGCCGCCAGCCGCAGGCCGCCGACGCCTTGCGCCTCGAGATCGCGGGCCAGCCCTTCCACCGATCCGGGACCCACCAGATCGGGTCGACCCGCCTGGCGGATGGCGCCACCCCCCACCTCCAGGTTCAGCTCGCCCGAGCGCTCGAGCCCGGCTGAGAAGGCGTGAAAGCTGCGATCCAGAGCGGACTTCCGAGCCGGGTGCTCGACCCCGAAGAACCGGCACGCCTTGAGCGCGCGACCCAGCTCGATGAGCAGCGCCACGACGTCGGTCGCGCCGCGCCCCTCGCTTGCCCCCTCCCCGGCCATCGACTCGCACCCCCGTATACAGGTGGAAGGCACTCAGCCGGCCTTCCGCCCCGCCGATCTCATCGTCCAGAGGGGCCCCTCGCTTGACGAGAACGAAGCTGCTGCGAAATCGGGTACTTCCAGAGTGACTTTTTCTTTTTTTTCGCCTCTCTTGTGATTGACTCGGCCGAGCCGCTCCAGCTACTCTCGAAGCCGGCAGACGGCCCCCCCGTCCGCACTCACCCTTCCTCCGCGGTCCCCAGGACCTGGCAGCGAAGTGTCTGAAACTCCTAGAGAATCCTCTTCCAGAGGGGTGGTCCTGGCAATCGCCACGGCCGGCGGAGCGGGCTACGCCCCGGGTGCGCCGGGCACCGTGGGCGCCCTGGTCGCCCTGCCCCTCTTCGGGCTGCTGGCCCGACTCCCCGCCGTCTTCTACGCGGCAGCGGTGCTGGGGCTCCTGGCCGTAGGGATCTGGGCCGCCGGCGAGGCCGAGCGGATCTGGCAGACCAAGGACGACGGCCGGATCGTGATCGACGAGGTCGTCGGGCAGCTGGTGAGCCTGGCGCCCCTGCTGGCCCTGCGCGGCACCGGCCTGGACGCCCGCACCTGGGCGTTCCTGGTCGTGACCGGATTCGTCGCATTCCGCTGCTTTGATATCTGGAAGCCGCCGCCGGTCCGCCAGGCCGAGCGGCACTTCGCAGGGGGTACCGGGGTGATGCTGGACGACGTGGTCGCGGGTCTCTATGGGGCCGTGGTGGTCTTCGCCGCGGCGCGGTGGCTCGCGTGAAGGCAGAGGTCCTCACCATCGGCGACGAGCTGCTGCGCGGCGAGATCGTGGACTCCAACAAGTCCTTCCTCTCCGACCGGCTGCTCACCGTCGATGCGGACGTGCGCTGGCACAGCTCGGTGCTGGACGACCCCGCCGACATGACCGACGCCTTCCTGCGCGCGGCCGGACGCGCCGACGTGGTGCTGGTCTCCGGCGGGCTGGGCCCCACCCGCGACGACCTCACCATCGAGGTCCTGGCCCACACCTTCGGCCGCAAGCTGGTCACGGACCAGGACACGCTCGAGAAGCTGCGCGCCTTCTTCGCGCGCTTCGGCCGCGAGATGGCGCCCAACAACGCCAAGCAGGCCAACTTCCCGGAGGGCTCGGAGATCCTGCCCAACCCGGAGGGAACCGCGCCCGGCTGCATGCTGCGGACCGACGGCGCCTCCTTCTTCTGCATGCCCGGCGTGCCCCGCGAGCTGTATCGGATGATGGACGAGCAGGTGCTGCCGCGTCTGGAGGCGCTGCGCGGCGACGGCCAGGTGGCCCGGGCCACGCTGCTGCGCACGTTCGGCATGGGCGAGTCCAACCTGGACGAGGCGCTGACCGACCTCGACCTGGGCGAGGGCGTGACCCTGGGCTTCCGCACCGCCTTCCCCGACAACTACGTGCGGCCCCTGGCCCGCGGCGCCACGGCGGAGGAGGCACAGGCCCGGCTGGCCCGCGCCTGCGACGCCATCCAGATGCGCCTGGGAGCGCTGGTCTACGGCGAAGGCGCCACGGAGACCATGGAGACCGTGCTGGGCCGGCTGCTGCAGGAGCGCGGCAAGACCATCGCCGTGGCCGAGTCCTGCACGGGCGGGCTCCTGGGCGAGCGCATCACCTCGGTGCCCGGCGCCTCGGAGTGGTTCCGCGGCGGCATCATCGCCTACTCCAACGAGGTCAAGATCCAGCAGCTCGGCGTGCCGGAGGCGCTGTTGGAAGAGCACGGCGCCGTGTCGGAGCCGGTGGCGGCCGCCATGGCCCAGGGCGTGCGCGAGCGCCTGGGCGCGGACTTCGGGATCTCCACCACGGGCATCTCTGGGCCCGGCGGCGGCAGCGACGAGAAGCCCGTGGGCCTGGTCTACGTAGGCGTGGCCGACGCCGACCACGTCCAGGCCCGCGACATGCTGTTCCCCTTCGAGCGTCCGCGCAACCGCGCCGTCACCACCCAGGTGGCGCTCGACTGGGTGCGGCGCATGTTGCTGGGCGAGGAGCCGATCGCGACGCGCTACGCGCGGAGGCGCTCATGACATGGCCGGGATCCGCGCCTTCCTCGCAGTGGACCTGGACGATGCCGCCCGTGCCGAGGCGCTGGAGCTGGCGCAACGTCTGCGCGGGCGACCCGGCGGCGACCACGTGCGCTGGGTGCGCAGCGAGGCACTGCACGTGACGCTGCGCTTCCTGGGGCAGATGGATCCGCAGCGCGCGGCCGAGCTGACGCAGCACGTGGCCCGCGAAGTCCGAACGCAGGAGCCCTTCGCGCTACGCCTGGGCACGCCCCATCCCTTCCCTTCGGCGCGGCGGCCGCGGGTGGTGGCCCTGGAAATAGAGCCCCGAGAGCCGCTGGGCGCGCTGGCCGACGCGGTGGAGCGCGGCGTGGTGGCGGCGGGCTTCGAGCCGGAGGCGCGCGCCTTCCGCGCCCACCTCACCCTGGGCCGGATGCGCGGCGGGCGGCCGCCGCAGATGGAAGACCTGGACGCGCCCCGGGCCGAGAGCCCGGTACGCGACGTAGTGCTGTACCGCAGCCACCTGGGCCGCGATGGATCCCGTTATGAGCCGCTGGAGCGTATGCCCCTGGGCAGCGCCGGCGGTGACGCTTCACCCCGAACATTCGTGCAAGGAGAGAACGAGCATGGCTAAGGGAAACGGAACGACCGGCGGCAACGGGCACAAGGAGAAGGCGATCGAGCTCGCCGTCAGCACCATCGAGAAGCAGTTCGGCAAGGGCGCCATCCTCAAGATGACCGAGGACGCCATCAACCGTGAGGTGGACGCGTTCTCCAGCGGATCCGCCAGCCTGGATCTGGCGCTGGGCATCGGAGGCTTCCCGCGCGGGCGGGTGGTCGAGATCTACGGGCCGGAGTCCAGCGGGAAGACCACCCTCAGCCTGCACGCGGTGGCCGAGGTGCAGCGCTTGGGCGGCGTGGCGGCGTTCATCGACGCCGAGCACGCGATGGACGTGGGCTACGCCCGGCGTCTGGGCGTGAACGTCGAGGAGCTTCTGGTCTCGCAGCCGGATACCGGCGAGCAGGCCCTGGAGATCACCGACGTGCTGCTGCGCTCCGGCGCGGTGGATCTGGTGGTGGTGGACTCGGTGGCGGCGCTGGTGCCGCGCGCCGAGATCGAAGGCGAGATGGGCGACCACCACGTCGGCCTGCAGGCCCGGCTCATGAGCCAGGCCCTGCGCAAGCTGACGGGGACGGTCTCCAAGTCCAACGCCACGGTGATCTTCATCAACCAGATCCGCATGAAGATCGGCGTCATGTTCGGCAACCCGGAGACGACCAGCGGCGGCAACGCGCTCAAGTTCTACTCCTCGATACGCCTGGACATCCGCCGCATCGGCGCGCTGAAGGACGGCGACGAGGTGGTCGGCAACCGCACGCGGGTCAAGGTGGTCAAGAACAAGGTCGCACCGCCCTTCCGCCAGGCGGAGTTCGACATCCTCTACAACCAGGGGATCTCGATCGAGGGCGACCTGCTGGACCTGGGCGTGGACGCCGGCATCGTGGAGAAGAGCGGCGCCTGGTACTCCTACGACAGCGAGCGCATCGGACAGGGCCGCGAGAACGCCCGGCGCTTCCTGCTGGAGAACCCGGACATCCGCGAGCGCCTGGCCGACGCGGTCTACTCCGCCAAGGGCCTGAAGCGCGCCGTGCCGGCCAAGGCCAACGGCGACGCCACGCCCGCCGCCGCCACACCGGGCGGCGGCGCCGAGGCGCCGGCCGAGGCCTGATCCCGCGACGGGGGCCGGGCGCCGGCCCGGTCCCCGTCCGTCCTCCCGCGCCAGGGCGGACTGCGAGACCCGGCGGCGAGTCTGGACAGACGACGGGCGTGATCCGTAGCATGGTCCCATGCGAATGCGTTCCGCCTACGCCGCGCTGATCGGGCTCGGCCTGGGCTGTGCCGCCGCTCCGCAGGCGGAGGCGCCCGTCGTGCAGCAGGCTTCCCCACCGACGGCGCAAGCTCCTGTGCCGGCAGCCCTGCCGCCCGGTGCCGCGCACTATGAGCCGACCGCCGAGTGTACGCACCCAAACGTGGACGACGCGGACGGCACGCCGGCCTGCGTGCACGTGACGCCCGCGGACATGCCGCTTCGCATCGCCCTCGGATTCCCCCGCGTGGGAGCCAAGTACGCCAACCGAAAGGACACGCGTGTGGCGGCCATCGAAGCCATCCGCCAGTGGGAGGAGGCGCTGCAGCCGCGGGTCCCGTGGTTCCGGCTGGAGTTCGTGAAGAAGGACGACGGCGCGCCGGTCCAGGTGGTGTGGAAACGGCGCATGTCCGGCAACGCGGTCGGTCGCGGTTGGATGCAGTGGAGCGCGGGCGCGGATGGACTCCGGGTGAAGGGAAGGATCGAAATCACCATGCAGCCCTACAAGCCGCTCGAGACGCCCCTGGAACTCGACGAACTCCGTCTCGTCATGGCCCACGAGCCCACGAGTTCGGACACGTGCTGGGGCTGGGTCACTCGCTCGATGAGGACTCGGCCATGAGCTACTCGTGGCACACCCGCGACCGGATCTTCGTCACCGACCACGACGTGGAGAACTTCCTCGCCCTGGTGAGCCAGCCCAGCGGCCTGCGCATCGACGGAGCGCCGCTGGCCGGCCTCTGATCCCCGCCCAGTCGACTACCTGGACAGCACCTCGAACTCGAGACAGCCGCCGTAGGTGTCCAACTCGTACAGTGGAACGGGATCGTACGTCGGCACAGGACAAAGGACGCCGAGAGCGAGGTCCCCGTCCGGCGGCACGATCTCGAGTTTGCTCTCGAGCCAACCTGCAATCCCGCGGCACAACCCCCTATCGTGGCAGACGCAGAGCATCCTCGCCGCATCCGCGCGCCCCACCGCCAGCTTCTCGATCTTCTTCTTGAAGTCGAACCAGGCCCAACCCCGATCAGCGGTCGCTGGCAGACCCACTGCCAAGACCAACGCCGCTCCAAGAGCGACCTGGCACCGCCTCATGACCGTACCTTCCCGTACTCCCCATGAAGATACGACTCACGCCGCCGGCCGCCGTCAGATAGCCGACAGAAGACGCGAGATCGGACGTCTCCCAGGGCCCGTGCGAAGGCGGCCCGGAAGTGCTTGGATTGAGGGGTCCGGGAGGCACGAGCATGGCACTGACGGCACGGGATCTGATGCAGAGCGAAGTGGTGACC
>JAFDET010000378.1 GCA_019310195.1 Deltaproteobacteria bacterium | reverse complement strand
CGCACAGCGCGTCGATGGTGGCGATGGCGCCGCTGTCGCGGACGCGGGGTGTGCCGGGCTCACCCGTGGCCACCATGCGCTCCACCACCTGCGTCAGGATCTCGGTCTGCGGCTCATCGAAGAAACGGGCCGAAGGCGTCGCGGCGCGCGCCGTGGCCGGGACGACCGGAAGCCGGGAAAGCGTGGCCAGCGCAGCCCCACTGCCCAGCAGGCGCAGGAAGCCTCGGCGCGTGGTGCCCTGGAGCAGCGATGAGGCCGATGAACCGGGTAGGGGAGGGCGTTCCATGGGGGTCGCGGGAACCCTACCCCAGCCGGCGCTGCAGGGGAGGCGGCAGCCGCTGCGGATCGAGGGGGCGCGGGGCCGAGGCCTCGACGTCCACCGCGTTGTAGGTGTTCCAGAAGAGCACCGGCCCCGTTTCCAGCCGGCCGGCCTCGGCCCGCGCGCGCAGGGCCGCGAAACACTTCCCCGTGTATGTCGTCTCGAGGCGCAGTCCGGCCTCCTCGGCGCTGGCCACCGCCTCCCGCGCCTCGGGGGTGGGCGCGCCGTAGCCCGGCCCCAGCTGGTCCGTGACCAGCTCGATCTCGTCGGGAGTCACGCGCACCTCCGGAAGCTCGCGGGCGACGCGCCGCAGGGACCCGGCCGCTCGGGTCGCCGTCCGGGCCAGGGAGCGGCGGGACGGCGGCAGGATGTCCGTGACCAGCACGCCCACCACCCGGCTCGAGAGGCCCGCCAGCCGCACGCCGGCGGCCAGACCGCCCAGGGTGCCGCCGGTGCCCACCGCCACCCAGATCTCGGCCGGCTCGGGGAGCCGGCCCTCGGCCACCTGTTCGGACAGCTCCAGCGCCGCCGACACGAAGCCGAAGTTGCCCCGGGTCGAGGAGCCTCCGGTCGCCACCAGGTAGGGCCGCTCTCCGCGTACCGCGCCCCGGGCCAGCACGCGTGAGACGTGCAGCGCCGTCCCCTTTACGTCCCGGCCGAAGATCAGCTCGGCGCCCCAGGCCTCCATCAGCAGCAGGCTGCGGCGCACCGCGTCGGTGAGCGGCTGATCGACCAGGACCAGGGTGGTCTCCAGGCCCGCCGAGCGGCCCAAAATCGTGGTCGCCAGCCCGTGGTGGGTTCCGATGCCTCCCGTGGTGACCAGGCGGCGGCAGCGATGAGCCAGGGCGTGACCCAGCACGAATTCCAGCTTGCGCGGCTTGTTGCCTCCGTAGAGCGAGCACGACCGCTCGTCGTGCTTGACCAGGAGGGCCCCGTCGGGCGCGCCCTTCAGCGCCAGGGGCTCTACCGGCGTCGGCGCGCCCAGCAGCGGGTGGTGGTGGATCCGGCCACGCAAGGCCGGCCAGCGGCGGAAGAGGGCGGGCTCCATTTTCGGGGTGCTCCCTTCGATTGACATTCCCCCGGGGAATCCCATACCCTTCGCTCGGTCCGGTGGCGGCTGGTGTGCCGCGCCGACCGCTCAAGAGGCAGGACGGGTCATGATCGAAACGATACTGGTCGCGACGGACGGTTCCGAGGCCGCAGGGGCGGCGGAGCGCTTCGGGATCTCGCTGGCCCGACGCTTGTCGGCTCGGCTTTCGGGCATCACCGTGGTCGAGGATCGCTACGTGCGCCCGTCGCCGGACGAGGGGCTGGGCGCGCCGGCGGCACCCGATGGAATCGAGGCCTGGCGCAATGCGCGCGCCGATGCCGTGGCGCGCCGCTTCTCCGAGCGCGCGCGCAGCGAGAGCCTGGAGGCCAGCTGCGAGACCGTGCAGGGCATCGCAGACGACCGCATCGTGGAACGGGCGCAGAGCTCGGACCTGCTGGTGATCGGGCGGGACGGGGAGCACGCGCCCTACCGCACCGGGCTGATCGGCTCGACCGCGCAGGGCGTGCTGCGCAAGACCAACGTGTCGTCGGTGGTCGTGCCCCCGGGCGCCGAGTTCTCGGGCCCGCTGCTGCTGGCCTTCGACGGCTCGCCGGGCTCGCGCCTGGCGGCCAAGACCGCCGTCGAGATGGCCAGCCGGCTCAACGAGTCGATCGTGGTCTTCGTGGACTCCAAGGACAAGGGCCGCGCCGTGGCGCGCTTCGACGAGGTGCGGAGGCTGCTGGGCTCGTTGTCGGTGCCGGTGCGCGAGGCTTCCTCGACCCTGGGCCGGCCCGACGTGAAGAGCGTGGACGCCGCCCGCGAGGCGGGCGCAGGGCTGATCGTGATGGGCGCCTTCGGCCGCAACCGCATCACGGACTACTTCCTGGGCAGCAACGCCGCCGCCGTCGTACGCACGTCGCCGATCGCCGTCCTGCTCGCGCGCTAACCGACCGGTAGGAGGTCACGCCGGGATGCGCCTGTCCGCGCTCGCCGAGCGTCTGGGCCTGGTCGCCGAGGGCGACGGGGATCTGGAGATCACGGCTGCCGCGTCGCTGGATGCGGCCGGTCCCGGCGAGCTCTCGTTCGTGACCTCCGCTCGCTGGGCCGAGCGGCTGCCGGACAGCAAGGCCGGCGCCGTGGTGCTGCCGCCGGGTCTGGATGCCGGCGGGCGGCCGGCCCTGCGCAGCGAGCGGCCGCGCCGAGACTTCGCGCGCGCGGTGGCGCTGCTCCACCCGCCCCCGCATCCGCCGGCCGGCGTCGATGCCGC
>JAFDET010000377.1 GCA_019310195.1 Deltaproteobacteria bacterium | reverse complement strand
TCCGCCTTCTTCTCGGGCAGCGAGACGGCGCTGCTGCGCCTGCGGGACGAGCAGGTGGAGCGCGACGTGCGCGAGGCGCGCGGTCCTGCCGTCCTGGCCGTGCAGAGCCTGCTGCGCTCCACCTCTCGCCTGCTGGTCACGATCCTGCTGGGCAACAACGTGGTGAACATCCTGGCCGCCTCGGTGGCCTCGGCCATGGCCGTCTACTACCTGGGCGAGCAGATGGGCATCATCGTGGCCACCATCTCGCTCACGGTGGTGATCTTGATCTTCTGTGAGGTGCTGCCCAAGGCGCTGGCGGCCCACAATCCGCGCCGCTTCTCCCGCCTGGTGGCGTTGCCTCTGTACCTGTTGCACCAGGGGCTGCGGCCGGTGCACGCGCTGTTCGACCGCTTCGTGGAGCCCTTCGTCGAAGCGGTGGCGGGCGGCTCCGTGGGCGAAGAGGAGGGCGCCGCCTCGGGCCAGGATCTGCTGACGCTGGCGCTGGCGGCCGGACGCGGGCAGCCCGAGGGCTCGCCGCTGGCCATTATCGGCGCCGCGGCGGATGCCGAGGACACCACCGTCGGGCAGATCATGGTGCCCCGTGCGGAGATCGTGGCCTTTCCCCACGATACCCCCCCGACGGAGCTGCTGGAGCGGATGCTCGGCGACCGCTACACGCGCGTCCCCATCTACCGTGACTCCATCGACACCATCCTGGGCAAGATCCACCTGAAGGACCTGGTGCGCCTGGTTCGCGAGGGGCGGGACGACCTGCACAGCGTACTGCGGCCGGTGCTGCGGGTTCCGCCGCGCAAGCCGATCCTGTCGCTGCTGTCGGACATGCAGCGCGCCTTCGCCCACGTGGCCGTCGTGAAGGACGAGTTCGGCGTGACCCAGGGGCTGGTCACCCAGGAGGACATCCTGGAGGAGCTGGTGGGCGAGATCCGCGACGAGTTCGACCGCGAGGAGCTCCTGACCATCCGGCGCCAGGACGACGGATCCTACGAGGTGCTGGGTCGGGTCAAGGTCGCCGACTTCAACCGCGAGACCGGTCTCGAGATCCCGGCGGAGCCCGGCGACACGCTCTCGGGTCTGGTCTTCAACATCGTCGGCCGCCCCCCTCGGCAGGCAGAGACCGTCCAGGTGGGCGACTACACCCTGAGCGTGCTGGACGTGTCCGGCACCCGGATCACCCAGGTGGGCGTCACGCGAGCGAGCTCGAAGTCGTCCTGACGCGACTCAAGACGTTGCGCGGGCGCGAACGGCCTCTGCCAGCAGCCGCGCGCTGTTCGGCGCTACGTGCAGGAAGAAGCAGGGCTCGAAGAGCTCGGCTTCCAGCAGCGCCGGCGAGCCATCGTCCAGGGTCACCAGGTCGTAGCGGGCGTAGAGCAGGGGCTCGGAGACGCCGAAGCGTTGGCGGCAGAGCCCGCGCACGGCGAGCTCGGCGGTGCGGGCCACCTCGCGCTGCGCCGCCGTCGGGCTCGCCGCGGAGATGTTCTCGCGGTATCCGCCGCCGCGGAGCCCGCCGCCCGGCGCGAGCATCGCGCCCTTGCGGAAGGCGTGGCCGAAGGCGCCGTCGAAGAGGACCAGGGAGACCTCGCCCTCTTCGTCCACGCTCTGCGCAAAGGGCTGGATCATCACCGAGAGGCTCTCAGCCAGGATCGTGTGCGCCAGCTCCAGCGCGCCTGGCGCGTCGGCCGCGAAGCGCCCGGTGTTGCGGCTTCCCGCGGAGACGCTGGGCTTCACCACGACGGGGTTGCTGCCGTAGGAGCGCAGCGTCGCGACGACCTCGGCCTCGCTGTCGGCGAAGGCGGTCGGGATCACCGGCACGCCGGCCTCGGCCAGGTCCGCCAGGTAGTGCTTGTCCAGGTTCCAGCGCACCACCGAGGGTGGGTTGTGAACCGGGGCCAGGCTCGCGACGCGGTCGAGCCAGGCCAGGAACTCCCGTTGCCGCGTGGTGTAGTCCCAGGGTGACCGCAGCACCACCAGGTCGTAGGCGCCCCAGTCCACGCTCGGGTCCCCCCAGCAGGGGTGCTCCAGCGCGAGGCCCGCGGCGGGCGCCGCCCGCTCGTGGAAGGGGCGGTCCAGGTCCTCGTGGCCGACCCGCTCCAGGTCCGTGGTTACATGGGCGATCCGCACGGGGCGGAGTCTAGGGGCCTCGTGGCTCTCCGGGCCCGCGGCGGGAGGCTTGGAGGAGGGGGTTGACATGGTTCGATATTTCCATATCTTTCGAAGCATGGAAAAACAGACCGCCATCGCAGCCCTCGCCGCCCTGGCCCACGAAACCCGGCTCGACGTCTTCCGGCTGCTGGTCCGGGCGGGCTCGGAAGGCCTGTCCGCTGGGACCGTGGGCGAGCAGCTGGGCATTCCCGCGGCGACGCTCTCCTTCCATCTGAAGGAGCTGAAGGGGGCTGGCCTGATCCGCTGCGAGCGCGACGGGCGCTCGCGGATCTACAGCCCGGACTTCGCCGCCATGAACGCGCTGCTGGCCTACCTCACCGAGAACTGCTGCGGGGGCCTCGGCGCCGCCTGCGGAGTCCGCTCGTGAGCGACGTGCTTCGCGAGCCGCTGGCCACGCCCGCGGCCTGGCGGGGCGCGGACCTCCAGGAGGATGGCGGCTGGCTGCACCGCCTCA
>JAFDET010000010.1 GCA_019310195.1 Deltaproteobacteria bacterium | reverse complement strand
GTGGTGGGGGAGGGCGAGGACTTCCACCGCCTGCGCCGCACCGCCCGCGAGCTGGGGCTCAAGGACCGGGTGCAGTTCGTCGGCACCACGGATCACGAGGGCGTGCGCGCGCGCATGGAACAGGCCGACGTCCTGATTCACGTGTCGGTCATGGGGAGTGACGGCGACAAGGAGGGCATCCCCAACGTGGTCGTCGAAGGCCAGGCGATGGGGCTGCCGGTGGTCGCCACCCGCCACGGCGGCATCGTCGAGGTGGTGCGCCACGAGGAGACCGGCTTCCTGGTCGAGGAACGCGACTCCGAGGGCCTGGCCGCGGGGCTGGAGAGGCTCCTGGACCGGGACACGCGCCTGCGCATGGGCGCCGGCGCCGCCGCCTTCGTGCGGGCGGAGCTGGACATGAAGCGCCAGGTCGAGCGCACCGTGGCTCTCTACGAGAAGCTGGTTGCCGAGTGCGGTCGCGACACTGTGCGGATGCGCCGCCACTTCATCCCCGACGACTTCACCGCGCTGGTGGACGAAACCCTGCGCGTGCGCAGCGAGCTGTCCATTGCCGAGCTCTCCGAACGATTGGTGAAGGGTCGCAGCTTCGACGCCGGCTTCGCCCAGGCCGAGGCGCATCCGGGCCTGCTGGAGCGCAGCTACGACCTCAAGCGTCACGTGCCCCAGGCGGTGAAGTTCCCGGCCAAGATGCTGCTGGGGCGCGTCCTGCTGGGGGCCATCGCGCTGCGCAAGCGGCTGGACCGCAGCGGCGGCGTGGAGGATCCCGAGGAGCTGGACCGTCGCGTGGCCCACTTCTTCGAGGAAGGCGGCCGGCTCGACGTGGACGGTGAGGACTGGGGAGTCGTCGATGAGCTGCTGCACTGGCACCCCGAGGAGCGCCGCTAGGCAGGCTCCAGCGCCAGCTCGAGC
The DNA here is from genome assembly GCA_019310195.1 of Deltaproteobacteria bacterium. GTDB lineage: Bacteria > Myxococcota_A > UBA9160 > UBA9160 > JAFDET01 > JAFDET01. The sequence continues at coordinate 30,660 of JAFDET010000010.1, read as the reverse complement.
ACTTCCTCGATGGTGTTCAGCAGGCGCAGCGTGTCCGGTGCGATAGGCTTGACACGCCTCATCCGTCCCGTTCAGGAGACACGAGTGGGCCGGACCCGCGGGAACGACGACGGCGGCGCTTCTCGAGGCCTCGGGGCTCGACGTGGCGATCTTCGAACGCAGCCGTTTCCCGCGTTTCTCGATCGGCGAGAGTCTGCTGCCCGCCTGCAGCGACGTCCTTCGGGAAGCCGGGCTCTTCGATCTCGTCGAGGCTCAGGGCTACCAGGTCAAGACCGGGGCGGTGTTCGTCCGGGGGGAGGAGCGCTGCGAGTTCGACTTCGCTCAGCAGTTCGGAGACGGCGCGACCTGGACCTGGCAGGTCCCGCGTGCCGAATTCGACGCGGTTCTCGCAGACGGAGTCCGCGAGCGCGGTGTTCCGATCTTCTTCGAACACACCGTTACGGAGGTCGAGGTCGGTGACTCCCCTCGGCTGACCGTCCAGGCCGAGGACGGCACGCGCGATGCGGTCAGCGCGCGTTTCATCGTCGACGCCAGTGGCACCGGTCGCATCCTGCCCCGCCTGCTGGAGCTGGAAGAGCCGTCGGACCAGCCGGTCCGGCAAGCCATGTTCACACACGTTCGTGGGGACCGGCGCCCGCAGGGACCCAACAGCGGACGCATCGTCATCGTGATCCACCGCCAGGACGTGTGGATCTGGATCATCCCCTTTTCGGACGGCCGCACTTCGCTGGGCGTCGTCGCCCCACCCGAGTGGTTCGAGTCGTTCCCTGCGGATCCCACGGCTCGTCTGCGGGCGGCGATCCACGCCGATCCCGCGACCCACCAGCGCCTCGCCGATACGGAGTTCCTGTTCGAGCCGCGCAGCACGATCGGCTACTCGACCTCGGCGAAGCAGCTCTTCGGCGAGGGCTACTGCCTCGTGGGCAATGCCGGCGAGTTTCTCGACCCGGTCTTCTCGTCGGGGGTGACTCTCGCCCTGGTGTGCGCGAGCCGCGCATCCGACGCGATCATTCGTCAGCTCGCAGGGGAGACGGTCGACTGGCAGGCGGACTACAGCGACTACATGGCGCGCGGCGTCGACACCTTTCGGACCTTCGTGAACGCCTGGTACGACGGCAGCTTTCACGAGGTCTGCTTCGCGCGGCCGAGCAACGAGAAGCTCAAGGCCATGATTTGCGCGGCTCTCGCCGGGTACGTGTGGAACCTCGAGAACCCCTTCGTGCGGGAGCACAAGCGAAAGCTCAATCAGCTGCTGCGGGTCATCCGCGCGACAGGGCGTTGATCTCCCTGTCCATCTCCCACGCGCGTGGCTCGCGGCCCGTGTGGGGCCGTCAGGTTCGTGCGACGCTTCGCTGCCAGTCCAACCAGACTGTACAAACTTGACGATTTTCGGTGACTTCGTACACTTCAGTAGTGGCGATTCCCGACCCGCCGTCCGCTCCCCGCTCGCCCCGCGCCGAACGCACGCGGCAGCGCATCCTGGACGCCGCCGGCCAGTGCCTCGCCGCCGCCGGGGGGTACGCCAAGGCCACCGTGGAGGAGGTGGCCTCCCGGGCGGGCGTCTCCAAGACCCTGGTCTACCAGCACTTCCGCAGCAAAGAGGAGATCCTCGAGGCGGTGCTGGAGCGCACCCTCAACGCGTGGGACGAGATCACCCCCCCGGAGGCCATCGCCTCTGGGGAGAGCGTCCTGGAAGGGTTGGCCCGGATGCACCGCGAGGGCTTGGCGTTTGCCGGCGCCAACCCGGTCCTGCGCGCGCTGCTGGAGCTGGACTCCCGGATCCTGCTGGACCCGGGCACCGGCGGCGCCGTGGGCCGCTCCATGGCGCGGCTCCGCCAGGCGCTGGCGGACGCCTTCGCGGCGGGCATCCGCTCGGGCGAGCTGCGCGCCGATCTGGACGTGGATCGCGCAGCCGAAGTGTTCCTGGTGCACCACCTGGCCTTCATCCAGGCCGTGCTGGATCCATCCTGGGTGGACGTCTCCGACGAGGCCCTGGTGGACTCCGGGCTCGACATCCTCTTCCACGGCCTGGCGGGGCAGCGTGTATGAGCACACCGATCCGCCTGCTGGTGCTGGTGCTCGGCGTGACCCTGGCCGCGTGCAGAGACGAGCCGCCGGCGCCGGACGTGACCGCCCCTCCCCCGGCCGACGCTGCGGCGGCCACCGAGCTCCCGGTGGAGATCCAGACGGTGGCGCTGGGATCGCTGCCCATCGTCATCGAGGCCTCCGGGTCGGTGCGGGCGCGCCGCGTCTCCGGCGTGGGCGCAGAGGTCACCGGCCGGCTCCTCGAGGTGTTCGTGGACGTGGGCGATCGCGTCGAGAAGGGAGCGCCGCTCTTCCGCATCGACCCGCCTCCCTACCGGGTGGCGTTGGAGGAAGCCCGCGCGGGTCTGAGCCTGGCGCGCGCCGAGCGGGACAACGCCCTCCAGGAACAGGGCCGCGTCGACAAGCTGGTGGAGATGAACGTCGTCTCCGAGCAGCGCGGCGACCACCAGCGCACGGCCGCGGCGGTGGCGGTGGCCCGGGTGGCCCAGATGGAGGCGCGAGTCTCACAGGCGAAGACCAACCTGGAGCGGACCCTCGTCGCGGCGCCCTACGCCGGGAGCGTGGTGGAGCGCCGGGCCCACGAAGGGGAGATGGCCGGACCCGAGCCGGTGATCGTGCTCCAGGAAAGCGACGCCCTGGTGCTGGTGCTGAACATTCCCGAGTCCGCCACCACGCCCGTGCGGGTCGGCTCCCGCGTGCGCCTCTTCGTCGAGGGGCTGGCGGGAACCCTGGAGTCGCAGGTAGATCGGGTCAGCGAGCGGGTTGACGCGGAGACGCGCACCTACGAGGTCCGCGCCCCGATCAGCGATCCCTCCGGCACCGTCAAGGCCGGCTCCTACGCTCGCGCCGAGATCCTGCCCGCGCCGGGCCCGCCGCGGCCCCTGGTGGACCGCACGGCCGTGGTCATGCGCGAAGGGCGCACGTACGTCTTCCGGGTCGAGGACCGCACCGCCCGGCAAGTCAACGTGAGGGTCGGCGCCATGAACGCCGCGCGCGTGGAGATCCTGAGCGGCCTCGAGGTGGGCCATCGGGTGGTGCGGGGCGAGGCGGTCGGACGCTTGGTGGACGGCGACGCGGTCCTGGCCGGCTCCGGCGCCGAGAGCGCATCCCAGACGGACCCATCCCCGTGAACCTCTCCGACATCTCCATTCGTCGGCCGGTCTTCGCGGCCATGCTGATCATGGGCCTGGTGGTGCTGGGCCTCGTCTCGCTCTCGCGTCTCGAGATCCAGATGGACCCTGACGTGGAGTTTCCGCTGGTCTTCCTGGTGACCGAGCTGCGCGGGGCATCGCCGGGGACCGTGGAGCGCGAGGTCACCGACGTCCTCGAGGAGCACATCAACGCCATCGAGGGCATCCGCACCCTGCGCTCCGTCTCCTCCCAGGGGCTGTCGCGCATCAGCGTAGAGTTCGGCTTGGAGTACGACGTGGACATCAAGGTCCAGGAGGTGCGCGACAAGGTGGCGCTTGCCCGCGCCCTGCTCCCGCCGGACATCGAGGCCCCGATCGTCCAGAAGTTCGACCTGAACGCGATCACCATGCTCACCATCGTCCTGGGCGGGCCGGTATCGCTGCGCGATCTGTCGGACCTGGCGGAGCACCGCATCAAGGAGCGCCTGGAGCGGCTGCCGGGCGTGGGCGGCGTGGAGGTACTGGGGGCGCGGAAACGCGAGGTCCGCATCTGGCTCGATCCGCTGCGCCTCGAGGGCTACGACCTCTCCATCCAGGACGTGGCCTCCACCCTGCGCCGCGAGAACGCCGAGCTGGCCAGCGGCCGCATCGTGGGCAGCCGGCGCGAGTGGTCCGTCACCACCCAGGGCAAGGCCCGCCGCGTGGAGGACTTCGGCGAGCTGGTGGTGGCCGAGCGCACGGGACGGATCGTGCGCCTGCGCGACGTGGCGGTCGTCGAGGACGGGATGGCCGAGTCGCGCAGCATCGCGCGCCTGAACGGCCGGCCGGGGGTGGCGCTGGAGATCCGGCGCCAGAGCGGTGCGGACCTGGTGGCGATCGCCCGCCACGTGCGGGCCGAGGTGGAGACCCTGGGCGACCAGCTTCCCGCAGGCGTCGAGATCAGCGTGGCCCGCGACTACGCGGTCTACATCGAGGAACAGGTGCGGTCGGTCTTCGCCGACATGCTCCTGGCCACGGCGCTGGTGGTGGCCGTGGTCCTGATCTTCCTGCGCGAACCTCGCTCGACCTTCATCGCCGCACTGGCCATCCCCTCGAGCATCATCTCGGCGTTCGTCTTCTTCTACGCTTTCGACCTGTCCCTGAACACCATGACCCTGATCGCCCTCTCCCTGGCCATCGGTCTGGTGATCGACGATGCCATCGTCGTGCTCGAGAGCATCTCGCGGCGCCTCGAAGCCGGCGAGCCGCCCCTGCGCGCCGCGGCTCGGGGCGCCAGCGAGGTGGGTCTGGCAGTGGTGTCCACCACCCTGGCGGTGTGCGCGGTCTTCGTCCCCATCGTGTTCATGCAGAGTCCGGTGGGCCGCTACTTCTACGAGTTCGGCGTGGCCGTCACCGTGGCGGTCTGCGTGTCTACCTTGGTGGCGCTGACCCTGACCCCCATGCTGGCCAGCCGGCTGCTCCGTGTGCGAGGCGAGGCTGGCGCGGTCTTCCGGCTCTTCGAGCGCGGCCTGTCGGCGCTCGACGCCGGCTACCGCCGGATTCTCGCCATGGCCCTCCGACACCGCGCCGTGACCGTGGCCGCCGGCCTGGCGGCGGTGGTGGGAGGCTGCGGGGTCGCCAAGACCCTGCCCTTCGACCTCTACACGGTGGAGGACCTGAACGAAGTGAGCGTGCGGGCCAAGCTGCCCATCGGGACGCCGCTCTCGGTGACCGACCGGATGGTCGACCGCATGGAGGCCAGCATCGGGACGCACCCGGACGTGGTCCACGTGTTCTCCGTCTCGGGCAACGAGACCCGGCACGAGCCCCACCGGGCGCGCATGGACGTCGTGCTGCGTCCCAAGGCGGAGCGAGGCCCGATCCAGGCCACCTTCGACGGCCTGCGTGCGGCCCTCCGGAACGCCGCTCCCGAGGCGGAGGAGATCTCCGTAGGCTTCCCGGCCTACGGGTCCTCCGAGGGCGGCGACTTTCAGGGCATGACCTACAGCCTGCAGGGCCCGGCCCTGGAGCGGCTCGAGCGCTACGCCAACAAGCTCATCGCCCACATGGAAGCGGATCCGATCTTCGTCGATGTGAGCAGCTCCTTCGAGACGGGCCGGCCCCAGGTGACCCTCGACGTGGACCGCGGACGCGCCGCCGACCTGGGCATCTCCGCGGTGAGCATCGGCTCCACGCTGCGCACCCTGCTCGCGGGCGAGAAGGTGGGCTCGTTCGAAGAGAACGGACGGCGTCACGACGTGCGCGTGCAGGTGCTGCCCGAGTACCGGGACGCTCCGCGCCGGCTCGACCTGGTCCGCGTGCGCTCGGCCGGGGGGCGCCTGGTTCCCATGACCAGCGCGGCGCGGGTCCGGATCGAAGAAGGGCCCGTGGAGATCCGCCGCGAGAACCGGACCCGCGAGATCCGCATCAGTGCCAACATGAAGGCGGGCATTCCCCTGGGCGATGGCGCGGCGAAGATCGAGGTCTGGGGTCGGGAGCTGGGCATCGCCTCGCCGGACGCCCTGGTTCCCGGTGGCGGCGCCCGAACCATGAACGAGACCGCCGACGACATCCGCTTCGCCTTTGGCCTGGGGCGCTCTACATGATCCTGGCGTCGCTCTTCAACTCGTTCACCCATCCATTCACGATCATGGTCTCCGCCCCACTGTCGTTCATCGGCGGCTTCGTGGCCCTCAAGCTGTCGGGGATGTCCCTGGACATGATGAGCGGCATCGGCCTGCTGGTGCTGATGGGCTTGGTGATGAAGAACGGCATCCTGCTGGTGGACTACACGAACCAGCTCCGGGAGGCGGGGCGCTCCCGGGACGAGGCCATCCTGGAGGCCGGCCCGGTGCGCATGCGTCCCGTGCTGATGACCTCGGGGGCCCTGATCTTCGGCATGCTGCCGATGGTGGCCTCCCAGAGCGTGGGCTCCGAGTTCCGCGCACCGATGGGGATGATCATGATCGGCGGGCTCGTCACCTCGACGGTGCTCACCCTGGCGGTGGTCCCGGTCGTCTACAGCCTGGTGGACGACGCCACGCTCCTCATCCAGCGCCTGCTGGTGCGGGCCTTCGCGGCACTGCGTCGAAGCCCTCGGGTCGAACGCTCCGCCTCCGCGCGGTAGCGCCGCCCGGCGACCGTTCACTCCTCCGGCTTTGGTTCCACGGGGTCTGGGGGAATCGCCACCTCGGCCCGCCCCATGCGCACGGGCGGCCCCATGTCGGCGTCCTTCCACAGCTGGCGCAACGCCGAGCCCCAGGTCTTGTGCTTCGCATAGGGCCCGGGGGGAAGATTCCGAGCGCGGCCGCCGTGCTTCAACGTCTTCTCGATATCGTTCTCGCTCAAGAACTCGATGTACTGGCGGCTGAAGGTCTGATACCAGAGCGTGGCCGTGATCCGGACTCTTCCCTTGGCATCGGACGGAATGGTGAAATCGTACGGCGTAACGTCCCAGTTCTGGCCGTCCGCGTAGTCGGTGTCCTTGCGGTCGAACGGGATGATGAATGCCCCGTCCTTGTTGTAGGCCTCCTTGTTGTAGCCCTTTGGCGGTATCCGGTTGTCCTTCTGGATGGTGTTCATGAGGACGAAGTGGAAATGGCTCTCGTGGGCGTCCACACAGCCGTCGCCATTTTCGTCCAGGAAGGGATAGCCCACGTAGCAGCTGCGGCCTTCCTCTTCGCGATGCTCCGGGCGGCCCGCCATGACCACCTGCTCGTAGACCTTGGTCTCCGGAGTGCGGACGAGGAACCCGTTCTCGTCCAGTACGCCGTCCTCGAAGAGGACCTTGCCCGCCTCGTCCACCGCCTTGATGTGGATCCAGGCTTGCCGGCCCTCGGAAAAGCCGGTGGGGAGCTTGTGGCCGGTCTTGTTGGTCACCTTCACCTTCACCGCGACGACGTCGCCGGCCTTGGGTGAGCCGGGAATCTCCAGGATTTCCACGTCGGCGGCTTCGCTGCCCAGGAACGCGCGGTTCCGCTCCATGGCGTCCAGATAGAGCGGAGCGCGCTGGGGGACCTCGTAGTCGTAGGGCGCTTCGCGCCACGTCCGATCCACCTCGCCCCAGAGCGAGGCCAGCCCGGGATGAATCATCCACGTCTGGGCGCCCTGGAACAGCATCGGCTCGTGGCAGTCCTGACACGATTTCTCCTCGCGAACGCCGCTCCAGTACCACTCGGTATAGGTCCGCTCGATGGGATGGAGCATGTCGGGGACTTCCCCCCCCACCTTTGTCGCGGTCTTGATCAGGGGATTGGTCACATCGTGACACGTGCCGCAGAAGTCGCCCTCCCCGAGGATGTCGTACTCCGGCTCGACCTCTTCTTCGAAAGGATCGTTGCGGTCGACGAAGAAGCCGCCATTCCCGTTGGCCATCAGGCTCCCGTCGAAGCGCGAGCGCCTCTTGGAGTTGTCGGTGACCCGGTGACAGAAGTCGCAGTCGATTCCGTCCATCTCGGCTTCGGACTCGCGCGAGGTTTCCACGGCTCTCGGTTTCCCACTTGCATCGACCGGGTTTTGGAGGAAGGCGGCCCCCCAGAACTGGCCCGCGAGGAAGGGGAAGCTCTTCGAGGCCGGTTCGGAATGAGCTTCCATCCAGCCCGACGGCGTGTGACAGCGCAGGCAGAGATCGCCCGTCACCGGCAGCAGGTCCTCAGGCTGCAACCTGCCGTCGGGACCTCGGGAAACGTCTCCCGCGAGCTGGATACGCTGGAGGAACGCCCCCAGTGGCGTGGCGGGATCCTTCGGGTCGCCGGGAAGCGAGTTCGCGAAATCGATGATGTCTCGGTTGGCGACCGACAGCGCCGCGAAGAAGGCGGGGTCTCGGGTGGCGTTCGCCATCATCGTCCCGGCCCAGTCGGTGTACGTGTCTTCCTGCAGATTGGCCCGGAAGGCCGGGGCCCGAAAACCGTCGACGATCGGGTCCAGAAGCTGACCGCCCTCGTTCCGCGCGTTCTCGAGCGGGGCTCCCCTCGGCTGCGTGGAATCCTCATCCGTGATCGCCGCGGCATGGGCGAGCAGGGGCAACCCCAGCAGCAGTCCCAGGAAAGCGGGCCACGATCTCTTGGTGTCCATGGTCTCACCAGGCTTCCAAACGCGAAAACGCTCGCCCCCAGAGGTAGCATCCTAACGAATCAGGCACGGACCATCGCCGGTTCGCGCGCGTCGAACGGAAGCGGGAGGTCGAAGATGCTGTGCTCCTCCGTCACGCGGTGAGGCTCGAGATTGGACCCAGGAAAGCGGCCGTGATGAGAAGCTGCGCTTCGATCACCTGATCACGAACGGCCGACTCACGAGCGGATCCGTCGCGCCCGCCTCCGGCTCGAACTCCCCGCCCTGCCTGCTGAGCCAGCCGGATAGGCAGAACGCTCGAAGTGGCAACTCTGCCGTCGATCTCAGGCTCAGAGCACCGTAGGCGGGGACTTCAAGCGGGCGCGGTACCCGGCTCCAGCGCGAGTTCCAGCACTTCCTCGATGGTGTCCACCAGGCGCAGGTCGAGGCTCTCGCGCACGTCGTCGGGCACGTCCACCAGGTCCTTCTCGTTGCGCCGCGGCAGGATCACCGTGCGGATCCCCGCCCGGGATGCCGCCAGCACCTTGTCCTTCACGCCACCGACGGGCAGGACGCGGCCGCGCAGCGAGATCTCGCCGGTCATGGCCACGTCGCCCCGGGCGCGCCGTCCCGAGAGGGCCGAGACCAGGGCGGTGACCAGGGTCACGCCGGCGGAGGGGCCGTCCTTGGGGACCGCACCGGCCGGCACGTGCAGGTGGATCTCGCCGTTGCGCAGGGCGGGCGCTTCGCCGACCAGGGATGCGCCGTTGGATCGGACCCAGGAGAGCGCGGTCTCGGCCGATTCCTTCATCACGTCGCCGAGCTGTCCGGTGAGGCGCAGACGCACGCCTTCGCCCCCGACCAGGGGCGTGGCCTCGATGAAGAGGATGTCGCCGCCGTGGCTGGTGGCGGCCAGGCCCACCACGACGCCGGCCATCTCGGTGCGCTCGGCGGTCTCGGGCAGGTGGGGCGGGGGCCCCAGGGCGGTGCGCACGAAGTCGTCGTCGACCACCACGGACTCGTCGCGGCCGTGGCTGCGGCCCTCGGCGATGCGCCGCGCAGCCTTGCGCATCAGCCCGGCGACGTACCGGTCCAGGTTCCGGACGCCCGCCTCGCGCGTGTACTCGTGGACCACGACGTCGATCGCCGCGTCCTCCAGGCGGATGATCTTCTCGCTGAGGCCGTGGGCCTCGATCTGCTTGGGGATCAGGTAGCGGCGCGCGATCACGCGCTTGTCGGCGTCCGTGTACCCGGAGAGCTCGATCACCTCCATGCGGTCGAGCAGCGCCGGGGGGATCGTGGCCAGGGTGTTGGCCGTGGCGATGAACAGGACCTTCGACAGGTCGAAGGCGACCTCTACGTAGTGGTCGCTGAAGGTGTGGTTCTGCTCCGGATCCAGCACCTCCAGCAGGGCCGAGGAGGGATCGCCGCGGAAGTCTGCGCCCAGCTTGTCCACCTCGTCGAGCAGGAAGACCGGGTTGCGTGATCCGGCACGTCGCAGGCTCTGCAGGATCCTTCCGGGCATGGCGCCCACGTAGGTGCGCCGGTGTCCGCGGATCTCCGCCTCGTCGCGGACGCCTCCGAGGGAGGCGCGGGTGAACTTGCGATCCATGGCCCGGGCGATGGAACGGCCCAGGGAGGTCTTGCCGACGCCGGGGGGGCCGACGAAGCACAGGATCGGGGCCTTGGCGTTCGGCGCCAGCTTGCGCACGGCCAGGTACTCGAGGATGCGCTCCTTCACCTTGTCCAGGTCGTGGTGATCCGCGTCCAGTACCTCGCGGGACCGTTTCAGATCCACGATGTCCTCGGTCTCCACCGACCAGGGCAGATCTACGAGCCACTCCAGGTAGGTCCGGATCAGGTGCCGGTCCGGCGCGTGCTGGGGCAGGGCGGCGAGGCGCCGCAGCTCCCGCTCGGCCTGCGCGTGCGCTTCTTCGGGGAGCTCGGCGGCGTCGATCTTCTCGCGCAGCTCGTCGGTCTCGCGGGCGCCGGCGTCCGCCTCCCCCAGCTCGGCCTGGATCTCACGCATCTGGCGTCGCAGCACGCGCTCGCGCCGGCGCGGCTCGATGCCCGCCGTCTCGCGCTCGTCGCGCAGGCTCATCTGGGCCTCGGCGATGGTGAGCTCTCGCTCCAGGTGCGTGGCGATGCGCTCCAGCCGCTGAGCGGGGTCGGCCTGGCTCAGCAGGGCGACACGCTCTTCGAGGGACAGCGGCAGGGTGGAGGCGATGAGATCCGCCAGCAGGCCGGGGTAGGGCAAGCTGGAGACGAAGCCCTTCCACTCGTCGGGCAGGTCCTCGCGTGCGTCGATCACCGCGTGGGCCAGGCTCACGGCGCTGCGGTGGGCGGCCGCGAGCTCCGGGCGGTCGTCGACCGGCTCCGGGATGGGCTCCACGTAGACGCGCAGGCCCGGCTCGATGGCCGCGACGCGGGTCATGCGCGTGCGGACGGCGCCCACCACGATCGCGTGTCGCTCCAGGCCCGGCGTCTCGATGATGCGCGCCAGCCGGGCAATGCACGCCACCGGATGGAGGTCCGCCAACGAGGGCTCGTCGGTGGCCGGATCGATCTGGGTGGCCACCACCAGCAGACCGTCCGGGCCCGCGTCTTCCAGCGCGGCCAGGGAGCGCGTGCGCCCCACGGTCAGCGGAGCTGCCGCCACTCCCGGAAACACCACGACGTTTCGCACGGGAAGCACCGGGAGAATCGAGGGAATCTCGATCTCCTCATGCCCCACCCGCACACGCCGCACTTCCGCGGTTGCTTCGGGATCACTCACAACGAGGCAAGCTAAGCACGCCCGGGGCCGGGTCAAGAGCGGTTTTCCCCGCAGGGGAGGCGAGATGCGCGGCAGGCCCTACCCTGGACGCCCCCCCGGGCCCTCGTCATGAGGAGGTGCCATGCGTTCTTGGATCCTGCTGGCGGGTGCGCTCGCCCTGGTCGCTTGCGGCGAGGGCGAAAGCTCCGATCCGCCCGCGCGGCCCCCGTCTCAGGTCCCGCCAGCGGCCGCTTCCGCCCCCGAGTCAGCGGCCCCGCCCGGTTCGCCCGATCCCCAGAGCCCGCCCGCCCGGCCGGTACTGGCCGACGGGGCGGCGCTCTTCCGCGCTCGCTGCGCCACCTGTCACGGCGAGGCGGGCGACGGCAACGGCGAGCTCGCCGGCGCCCTCAATCCCCGTCCGCGCGACTTCCGGCAGGCCGATTGGCAGGAGTCCGTCAGCGACGCGCACATCGAGACGGTGATCTCCCGGGGCGGCCCCAGCGTGGGGCTGTCGCCCATCATGGCGGCCCATCCGGACCTGAACCCCGGCCAGCTGGCCTCCCTGCGCGCCTACGTGCGCAGCCTGGCGCGCTGAGGACGCCCGCCTTGCGCACCTTCTACCTGGTCTCCGTCTTCCTGCACCTGGTCGCCGCGGCCGCCTGGATCGGCGGCATGATCGCCCTGGCCGCGGTGGTGGTGCCCGTGCTGCGGCGCCACGAGCCGCGACGCGATGCGATGCAGCTGCTGCACGATTCCGGTCTGCGCCTGCGCAGCCTGGGCTGGGTTGCCCTGGGGCTACTGGTGCTGACCGGCGTGGTGCAGGCCAGCTACCGCGCGGGCGGACTCGCTGCGCTGGCCCGTGCCGAGCTGTGGGCGTCGCCGTGGGGGCACCTGCTGGCGGCCAAGCTGGTGGGGGTCGTCGTGATCCTGTGTCTGGCCGGGATTCACGACTTCCGCGTCGGGCCGCGCGCCACGTTGCTGAGCTGCGAGGATCCCGAGGCTCCCGCCGCGCTGCGGCTGCGCCGCCAGGCCAGCTGGTTCGGGCGCCTGAACCTGCTGCTGTCGCTGGGTGTGGTGGGGCTGGGCCTGCTGCTGGTGCGGGGCGTGGGCTGAGGGCTCAGCCCAGGCTGCGAAAGGCCGAGCCCAGCTCTCCGCCGTCCCGCTCCCGGTGCAGCGCCACGCTGTCCTTGGAGAGTTCGCGTACGGCGTAGCCCCGCTCCTGCAGGTAGCGGCGGCAGGCCTGCGCGTCCTCGGGGGAGAGGTGCTGGTGCTCCCAGATCACCAGGCGAGGCGGTGTGCGCTCGAAGTCCAGCGTCTTGAGCACCTCGAAGTCGTAGCCCTCGGCGTCGCAGATCAGGAGATCGAGCCGCTCCACGGCGTGCTTGCGGCACAGCGCGTCCAGCGGAAGGCAGGGCAGGCGGCGCGCGATCACGCGCTCCTCGAAGCGGGCGATGAAGTGAGCGTGGCGCTCCAGGTTCTCGCGCCGAAAGGATCCCAGGGTCTTGTAGATCTCCGGCCGGCGATCGCCTTTGCCGGGCTCGATGTAGTAGAAGGTCGCCTCGCCTGCCTCGGCCGCGATGGCCGAGTTCTCCAGGCGCACGCCGGGCAGGTCGGTGCAGTTGCGCTGCATGCGTTCGAACAGGTACGGCACGGGCTCCACCAACACGCCGCGCCAGCTGCGGGCGCGCAGGAACCAGCCCAGGGGATCGCCGACGGCGGCCTCGCAGGCGCCCACCTGGATCACGAAGACGTCGCGGCGGTCGCGGGACAGCGCGTGGAGCACCTTTTCCAGATCGTCGAAGTAGAGCCCCAGGGCGAAGCGCGTCCCGGTCAGGGGCACGGCCAGGGGCGAGTCGCGCAGCCACCAGCTTCGGGCCAGCCGCTTGCGCCAGCGCCGGGAGCGCGCGCGCAACGCCCGCTGGCCACGGCGTGCGTGGTGCCCGAGCCGGGCGTTCAATCGGCCTGTGAAGGAGTGCGTCAACCGCCCAAGCCTACGGCCTCGGCGGCGTCGGGCAAGCCGGGCGCGACCCGGTACCATGCAGCGCGTCAGGAAACTCTCTGTGATACGGCTCTGCAACCCCATCGACTTCGGCGGCCACCACCACACGGGCTGGCCGTGGGTGCGGACGTACCTGCGCGCGCTCGAGAGCGATGACGGCCTGCCCCTGGACGACGCCGTGGACTACTCGTACCGCGCGGGCAAGCACGTGGTGGCGCCGCTGCGCGAGGAGCCGTGGGGGGCGATCTTCCACCAGCCGGCGGACTTTCCGGCCTGGTTCCCCGGCTACAAGACTTCGCCCTCGGTCTGGATGGAGTGCGCGGAGTGGCGGCGCTCGGCGCCCCACCTGGTGCTCGCGGTGGCCATGTGCAACCCGCTCGCCGACTGGCTGGAGGAGCGGCTCGAGCGCCCGGTCCTGCGCTTGCTTCATCCGGCGGCGCCGGCTCGCGAGTCCTTCGACATGGAGCGCTTCGAGGCCCGGCCCCGGGTGGTCCAGCTGGGCCACCACCTGCGGAACCTCGAGGCGATCCGCCAGCTGCGACCGGTGCAGGGCATGGAGTACGTGGACGTGCGGCTGGAGGGTCCGGTGCCCGACAAGCGCCAGCGCGCGGTGGAGGAGCACTGGAAGTCGCTGGGCAGCCGGGTTCGCCATCCGGGCGTGTCGGTCTGGTCTCCGCTGGACGACGCGGGCTACGAGCGGCTGCTGGCGGAGAGCGTGGTCTTCCTCGAGTTCCTGAGCGTGGCGGCCGCGAACGTTGTGGTGGAGTGCATGGTGCGCGCCACGCCGCTGGTGGTGAACCGGCTGGCGGCGATCGAGGACTACCTGGGCCGGGACTACCCGCTCTTCTACGACGACATCGCGGACGCACACCGGTTGCTGGACCGGGCATCGCTGCGCGCGGGGCACGCCTACCTGGCGGGACTGGACAAGAGCGTCCTGGAGCCGGAGCGCTTCGTGACGGGACTGGAAGCGGGGCTGCGCGACGCTATCGGCTCACACGTGCGCTGAGTGGTGCCCGGGACTGGAGTCGAACCAGCACGAGGTTGCCCTCACTAGAACCTGAATCTAGCGTGTCTACCAATTTCACCACCCGGGCTCGGGCCGGAAGCTAGGCCCACTCCGCTGGTGCGTCAACGAGAGCTCGCGGCGAACGCGGGAGCGCGCCGCTTCCGACTGCGGTACGGAAGGGCCATGCCGATGGCGCCCGAGCAGGTGCTTGCTGTCTTGGAGCGTGGCGGGCGCCCGGCCTACACGCCCAAGGCGCTGCTGCGCGAGCTGGGCGCTGGGCGCCACGATCTGAAAGCGCTGCGCCGGGTGCTGCGCGGGCTGATGGCCGAGGGCCGGGTCGAACGGCTGGAGGGGCGCTACCGCGTGCCCCGCGCCGACGGGCTGCGCGACGGCGAGATCCGCGCGGCCGCCGGCGGCCGCCGTCAGGTCCTGGACGAGGGCGGGAACCTGTACGACGCGGTTGCCGACGAGATCGCGGCCGGCGCGGCCGACGGCGATCGCGTGCTGTTCCAGCTTCGCGCCGACGGGCGCGCCTTGGTGATCCACGTGAAGGCCGCCACCCGGGCCTCGTGGGTGGGCATCCTCGACCGTGAGCCGACCGGCGGCTTCGTCACGCCCTACCGCGACGATGCGACCTGGGGCATCCGGATCCCGCGTTCGGGCCTGGGCGAGGCGCGGGACGGCGATGTGGTGGTGGTGGAGTTGGAAAAACGCCGCCGCGGCCCCGCCGCCGGCCGCATCGTCGAGGTGCTGGGTCCGCCGGGCAGCCCCGAGGCCGACTTCCGCGCCGTGGTCTGGCACCGTCGCCTCCCCGTGGCCTTCTCCCCGGAGGCGCTGGCCGAAGCCGAGGCCTTCTCGCCCGCGTTGTCTTCCGACGAAATCGCGCACCGGGTGGACCTGCGTGAGCGCGCATTCCTCACCATCGATCCGGCCAGCGCACGCGACCACGACGACGCGGTCTGCGTGGAGTCCGCGCCCGGGGGCGCGACACGGCTCTGGGTGGCCATCGCCGACGTGTCCCACTACGTGCGCGAGGGATCCGCCCTGGACGCCGACGCTGTGCTGCGGAGCACCAGCGTCTACTTCCCGGACCGCGCGATCCCCATGCTGCCCGAACGGCTCTCCGGCGGGCTTTGCTCGCTTCGGCCCGACGAGGAGCGACCCGCGCTGTGCGCGGAGCTGGTCTTCGATGGGCGCGGTCAGGTCACGCGGCGCAGCTTCTATCCCGCGGTGATCCGCAGCCGCGCGCGCCTGGCGTACTCCGATGCGGCGGCGGTCATGGAGGGCGAGGCGGGCGCCGAGTCGCTCGGAGAGGAAACGCGCCAGCAGCTGGTCGCGTTGGCCGACCTGACGCGCCGGTTGCAGCAACGGCGGCGAGAGGCCGGCTCCATCGACTTCGAGCTGCCCGCGGCCCGGGTCGTGCTCGACGACGAAGGTCGGCCGATCGACGTCGTGCGCGAGCCCCGGACCGTCGCGCACCGCGCCATCGAGGACGCCATGCTGGCAGCCAACCGAGCCGTGTCCTCGGCCCTGGCCGAGGCGGGCGCGCCGGCGCTGTATCGCGTGCACGAGCCGCCGCTGGCCGGCGACATGCAGGAGCTGCTGGATCTCCTGCAGTCCTTCGGCCTGGTCGGGCGGCGTCCACGCGACGGTGTGCTGGCGCCGGCCGAGGTGGCGGCCGCCCTGCGGCGGGTCCAGGGGCGCCCCGAAGAGCGGCTGGTCAACCTGGTGACGCTGCGTTGCATGCGCCAGGCGCGCTACGCGGATCGCGACCTGGGCCACTTCGCGCTGGCCTTCGACTCGTACACGCACTTCACGTCGCCGATCCGCCGCTACCCGGATCTGGTGGTGCACCGGGCGCTCAAGGATCTGCTGGCCGGGGACGCGGCGGCGCGGCGCCGCGCCGAGGCGCGCGCAGCGGGGCTGGCAGCCCTGGCCAGCCGGGCGTCGTTCCGCGAGCGTCTGGCCGAGGCGGCGGAACGCGAGATGCTGGATTTGAAGAAGTGCGCGTTCATGGCGCCCCGGGTCGGCGAGGTCTTCGACGGAATGGTCAGCGGCGTGGCCCGCCACGGCTTCTACGTGACCCTGGACGAATGCTTCGTCGAAGGACTGGTGCACGTGTCCACGCTGCCGGGCTACGCCATGTTCGAGGAGCGCTCCCACCAGATCGTTCTGCGGGGCACGCGGCGGCGCTGGCGGCTGGCCGATCGCGTGCGCGTGCTCCTCGACTCGGTGGACCCGGTCAAGGCCTGGATCAACCTGTCCCTGGCCGACGAGCCGAAGCGGCCAGAACGCGCCCCGCGCCCGCGCCGAGGTCGTCGCCGTTAGGAGCCTGACTTGAAACGCTTGCTCAGGCGGCGCAGGGATTTTGCCAGCCGCCGGCGCTCGCGGAGCCGCCGCGAGGCCAGGGTGTAGCGGCGCCGCTCTCCGGCCGTCCAGGGGATCCGCTGCATGGCGTCGCGGTAGCGATCCGCGTAGCGCAGGCGCGAGCCCCACTGCCAGGGCTTGTTCGGACCCAGGAAGTGAACCACCCAGGGCTCGCGGACGATCTCGGCGAACTCCTCGGGGCGGAACAGGCTGTGCTCCCAGGCGCCGCCGTCGCCCAGGTACACCGACACGTTCCAGCGGTGATCGACGATGCGGATGCGTCCCGCCAGCACGGCGTTGATTCCGTACTGATCCCAGAAGCGCACGAAGGGGCGGTTGCGCTCCAGGCACTCGAGGATCTGCTTGGGCAGATCCTCCGCGCGCCAGCGAGCCAGATCCACCACCAGGACGCCGCAGTTCACGTAGGGCAGGGCGGGGTCGAGGCCCAGGGCCTCGTAGTTCTCGATGGGCTTTGCGGCGTGGCTGCCGCGCGGATCTTCGCGCGGCAGGACTCGGGCGGCGTCCAGGTAGGGGTACGCCGGATCCTGCACGCCCAGAGCCGGCGCATCGCCCTGGGGCTCGTCCCACAGGCGCGCCAGGTCGCCCAGCACCAGCGTGTCGCAGTCCAGGTAGAGGGTGCGGTCCAGGGTCTCCGGCAGCACCCGGGGCAGGAGGATCCGGAAGTAGGTGGCCAGGCTGATGTGCCCGCCCACCGGCAGGCCTTCCAGCGAGACGATGTCGGGCTCGATCCACGCCACCGACGCGCCGCGGCTGCGCCAGGCGGCCTCGAGGCGCGCGCGCGTAGCGGGCTCCAGGCCCGCGTCCAGGACGTGGATCCGCAGCCGCCGTGCAGGGTCCAGGTGATCCAGTGCGGATCCCATCACCACTGCCAGCGGCAGCGCGTAGGCCTCGTCGGCGGCGGCGGTGACGACCGGGTCCCGAGGCCGCGGCTCACTCACGCTCATGGCCGTCCGCGGCGTCCAGGCTCGCCAGCTCGGCGGCCAGCCGCTCCCACTCCTTGTAGAGGGTGTCCACGCGCTCGCGTGCGGCGTCGCGCTCGGCTCCGACGCGGCGTGCGGCGTCGGCGTCGCGAGCCACCTCCGGGTCTCCGAGCTGCCAGCCCAACTTCTCGAACGCCGTCTCCCCCTCCAGGATCTCGGCCTCGACGGCCGCCAGGCGCCGCTCGGCGCGGGTGCGGGCTCGCTGGCGGTCGCGCGTCTGGCGCCGTTCCTCCATGCGCGCGCGTTTTTCCTGGGGCGCGGGCGCGGCTGCTGCGCTGGGCTCACCGTGGCCCGACACGGTGCGCGGTCCCGGGTCCGGTGCCGCGGCGGCCGCCTGGGCCTGCAGGTACTGGCTGTAGTTGCCCGGGAACTCGCGCAGCGCGCCGGCCCGCACCTCGACCACCCGCGTGGCCAGCGCGTCGATGAAGGCGCGGTCGTGGGAGATCACGGCGAGGGTGCCGTCGTAGTCCGAGAGGGCGCGCTCCAGCACTTCACACGCGTCCACGTCCAGGTGGTTGGTCGGCTCGTCCAGCACCAGGAAGTTGGCGGGCCGCAGCAGCATGCGCGCCAGCGCCAGGCGGGCTTTCTCGCCGCCGGATAGGACCGACACCTTCTTCTCCACGTCGTCGCCGGAGAAGAGGAAGGCGCCCAGGTGCCCTCGCAGGCGGGGCACGTCGTCGGTGTGGGCTACGGCCGCCAGCTCCTCCAGCACGGTCCGGTCCGGGTTCAGGACCTCGAGCTGATGCTGGGCGTAGAAGGCGATCCCCACGTTGTGGCCGGGGCGCCGCTCGCCGGCATCGGGCTCCAGGACGCCGGCCACGATGCGCAACAAGGTGGACTTGCCTGCTCCGTTGGGACCGACCATCGCTACGCGGTCGCCGCGCCGGATCTCCAGGTCGACGCCCCGGTAGACCACGGTCTCCGCGTAGCGCTTGTGAAGATCGGATAGGCGCATGACCACCTCTCCCGCGCGCGCCGCGGGCGCGATCCGCAGGCGCATGCGCGCCGTGCGGTCGGGCTCGATTTCGATGCGCTCCAGCTTCTCCAGCGCCTTGACGCGGCTCTGCACCTGGCGCGCCTTCTTGGCCTTGTAGCGAAAGCGCTCGATGAAACGCTCGGTCTGGGCGATGTGCTGGTCCTGGTTCTTCTTGGAGGCCAGCAGCTGTTCGCGTCGCAGCGCGCGCTCGCGCTGGTAGCGATCCCAGCCCATCTCGTAGACATCGACACGGCCGTGGGACAGCTCCGCCACCCGGGTGGCGAAGCCGCGCAAGAAGGTTCGGTCGTGGGAGATCGCGACGACGCCGCCGCGGAACTCGCGGAGGGTCTCTTCGAACCACTCGATGGAGGGCAGGTCGAGGTGGTTGGTCGGCTCGTCCAGGAGCAGGACGTCGGGCTGGGCCAGGAGCAGCTTGGCCAGCTCTACGCGCATCAGCCAACCGCCGCTGAAGGTGCGCAGGGGACGGTCGCGATCCGCCTCGTCGAAGCCCAACCCGGCCAGCACGCGGTTGACCCGCGCGCCGCGTTCGAAGCCGCCGCCCAGCTCGAAGGCGGCGTGGGCGCGGTCGTAGCGCGAGGCCAGCTCGTCCGAGGGCGATTCGCCGGCCCGGCCGCCGCGCTCCATCTCCGCCTCCAGGGAGCGGAGCTCCGCTTCCAGCGCGTCCAGGTGAGCCAGGGCCACGGAGGCTTCCTCGCGCACGCTGTGCTCGCCGCGGGGGTCGATCTCCTGGCGCAAGAGGCCCACGCGGGAGCCGCGCGGCTGGCTGACCTGGCCCTCGTCGGCCGCGTCCAGGCCGGCCGCGATCCGCAGCAGCGTGGTCTTTCCGGCGCCGTTGGGACCGACGAGCCCGATGCGGTCCCCCGCGCGCACCTCCAGGTTCACGCCCCCGAAGAGGCGCCGTACGGGCAGGGTCCGTCCCACGTCTTGAAGGCGAAGCAACACGGCCGGGGAGGGTAGCCTGCGGCGATCGCCCCGTGGGTCTTCCCCGGGGGGCGCCTTGCCCCGGCGGCTTCAGCGCAGCTTCATGGCCGTCGTGGCCGTATTGCTACCTTTCCTGACCGACCATCTCGGGGGGAGAAGGTATGTCGAAGTTCGTATTCTCATTGCTGCTGATGGCGCTGCTGGGCCTGGTCTCCGGGGGCGTCGCCGCTCAGGACGCCGATCCCGAGGAGGCCACCGGGGAATCCCTGTCCGCGCCCGAGGTCGAGACGCTGTTCACCGGAAACACCGAGCTCGCGGTGGTGATGAAACAGGGCGCGGAGACAGGCCGCCGCTACAAGGCCTTCTACCTCAGCAACGGCAAGTACCTCATGGAGGAGTCGGGCGGCTTCCGGCACGGCGGCGCCTGGTTCGTGGACCCCCTGGGCCGGCACTGCTTCCGGCCGGGAGGCAAGGACAAGACCAAGTGCGACGTCATCGTCCGCGAGGGCGATCACTACATCCGCCTGCGCGACGGCGGGCGCCGCGGCCGCTTCTCCATCGAGAAGGGCAACACGATCGACTGAGACGGCCCGGCGCGACCGCGTCCGGTTGACCCTCTCTGCGCGCGCGGGTAGCGTGGCCGCCGATGGCGATCCTCCTGCACAAACACGGCGCGCTCTTCGACGAAGTGTTCGCGCTTCCGGACTTCTTCGCGGAGCCGGTCCTGTGCTTCGGCTTCCAGGACATGAAGCTCAAGCGGAAGAAGGACAAGCTGCGCAAGCCGCGCAAGCCGCGCTCCGGGCCCGAGCGCATCTACCGCGCCGTCGTGCGGCGGCTGCGTGGGCTCCTGGGTCTGCCGCCGGATCGCATCGTCGTCGTCCAGAAGGCTCCGCCGCTCCCACAGTTCTCGCCCGACCTCGACGTGGAGAACCTCGACGTGTACCTGCGCAACCGCGGGCTGACGGACGTCACGCATCTGGACTACTTCGATGCGCGAGCGCAGCTTCGCTACGACATGAACCAGCCGGTCCCCGAGGCCGAGCACGAGCGTTACGGGACGCTGATCGACATCGGCTGCCTGGAGCACGTCTTCGATACGCGCCAGTGTCTCGAGAACTGCCTGCGCATGGTGCGGACCGGAGGGACCTACTTCCTCCACACGCCCGTGAACGGCTTCCTGGGCCACGGCCTCCACACCTTCAATCCCGAGGGTCTGGTGGGCGCGCTGCGCATCAACGGCTTCGAGATCCTCTACCACCGCTACTGCGCCAAGGACGGCTCGCCCCTGAAGAGCCCGGGCGAGGCGCCGGACGCGTTGATCTGGCTGGTGGGCCGCAAGACGAAGCCCCTGGGCGAGTTCGAGATTCCGCAGCAGGGCAAGTGGCACGGGCGCTACGACGTCGATGAGGTGACGCCGGCGTCGGGCTCCTAGAGCGCCTCCAGCAGGGCGTCGATCTCGGCTTCGTCGTTGTAGAAGTGGGGCGATGCGCGCACGGCGCCCCGGCGGACCACGGTGAAGATGCCGGCCTGCCGCAGGCGCGCCGAGGTCTGGGGCGGAGGCTCGCCCTCGACGACGAACGACACGATGCCCGAGGCCTCGGTCGGGGTCCGGGGCGAGAGCAGCCGCGCGCGGCGCGCGGGCAGGCCCTCGCACAGGCGATCCGTCAGCGCGAGGACGCGCCCGGCGATGGCGTCGATGCCGACCTCCAGCAACAGATCCACGGCCGCTCCCAGGGCGAAGATGCCGGCGGTGTTGGGGGTCCCCTCTTCGAAGCGGATCGCCGTGGCTTGAAGCTCGGTCTGGTAGTGGTCGAAGTCCCGGTTGTCGGCCACGCTGCGCCAGCCGATGGTGCGCGGGCGCACCTGATCGAGCAGCCGGCGGCTGCAGTAGAAGATCCCGCAGCCCTCCACGGAGAGAAGCCACTTGTGGCCGTCGGCGGCCAGGAAGTCGATGCCCCAGGGCTCGGGCTGCAGCGGGAGGCAGCCGAGGCTCTGGATGGCGTCCACGCAGAAGAGCACACCGCGTTCGCGGCACAGGTCGCCCAGCGTCTCCAGGTCATTGCGGGCGCCGGATCCGAACTCCACGGAGGACAGGGTCAGGAGCCGTGCCCGCGGGCTGCGCAGCGCCTCTTCCACACGCTCCAGCGGCAGGCGCCCGTCGCTGCCCCGCAGCAGGACCGTCTCGACTCCGAAACGGCCCAGCTCGCGCCACGGGTACACGTTGGACGGGTACTCCAGGTCGCAGGTGATGACCTGGTCGCCGGGCCGCCAGGCGAGCCCCTCGGCCACGATGCCCAGGCCCTCGGTCGTGTTCTTGACGAAGGCCACCTCGTCGGGGCTGGCTCCCAGGAGGGTCGCGATGCGGGCCCGGGTGCGCTCGATCTCGGCGTCGTAGACGGCGTCGTAGCGGAACGCGCCGTGTCGCGAAGCCTCTTCGGCGTAGCGTCGCAGAGCCTCCTCTACGCGGGTAGAGATGGGCGCCACGCCGGCGTGGTTCAAGTAGGCGAGTTCACGCGTGACCGGAAACCAGCTGCGCACGCGTTGCCAGTTCACGCGCGATCTCCGAGGGCAGCCGCTCCGGGGTCAACCGGGCACGCCGTCTGGTCGATAGGACCCGTATGGATACGGAGCGACTCTTGAGCCAGGGCGCCCGCGGCACGCACCTGCTCTTCGACCGCGGCATGATCGCCGAGGCCTTCGAGCAGCGTGCAGAGGACTTGCGGAGCGTCGTGGACTGCGAGCTGGACGCCATCCAGGGCGCGTTGCAGGAGCTCCTGGAACTCCCCGACGCAGACGCCGGCCGCGACTTCATCCGCGGCCTGCCGCGCCCCGTGCAGTACGTGCTCGTCCTGCTCTACTTCGAGCTTCTGGACGGAACGCTTCGCACCGGATCCGTCACACTCCACTAGCGCCGCGGCCATGGGCGGAGGGTAGCTCGGCTGCATGGCCGGCGGACGCGGCGGCGCGTTCGACCAGCTCGCGCCGGTCCCAGGCGGCCGGCAGGCGCACGCGCTCGCCGGATCGGGTGCGAAAGAGCAGGTGGCCGTCGCGCTCGGCGTGCTGGAAGAGGTCCCGCAGCAGGGCCACGTCCTGTCGGCAGTAGCGTTCGATCTCGTCGATCCGCCCCTCCTTCCACCACTGGAGGCTCTGGAGTCCGTCGGCGGACTTGGGAATGCCCAGGGTCTCCTCGGCCAGGTGGCCCAGGGAGAGGCGGAACCCCAGCCGGGCGTGGATCGCCTCGAGGACGTCGAAGGTCGCGAGCCCGCCCAGATCGCGGTCCGTGTAGCCGCGCAGTACCTGGTAGTCGAAGCGCCGGCTGTTGAAGCCGACCACCAGCTCGGCGCGTTCCAGGCGCTCGAGGAGGCGCTGCACGTCCGCCTCGCCGAACGTCTCGAAGCGCTCCGTTCGCGAGTCCCAGACCACGGCCAGCGCCAGCCGCATCAGGTGGGCGTTGTGCCAGCCTCCCACATCGGCGGCGCTGCGTTGGGTCTCCAGGTCGAAGAAGACGACGTCGGCCCTCGAGTCCGGAGCCTGGGCGTCGGCCGAGTCGGCGCTCGGCGGCGAAGCGGTCGGCTCGGGGCCGGGGTCCGGGACCGTGAGCGGCTCGTGGGCCAGCAGCAGGCGCAGGGTGTGGAGCGCGGCGTGCTTGTCGATGGGGCGGTTGCCGCTTCCGCAACGCGGCGAGTGAACGCATGCCGGACAGCCCTCCTCGCAAGGGCAGTCGGAGATCAGTTGCAGTGTGGACTCGAGCAGCGCCTCGGCCCGATCGAAGAGGCTGGACGCGATGCCCACTCCGCCCGCATGCCCGTCGTAGAAGAAGATCGCCGGGCGCTTGAGCTGGGGGTGGGTGCGGAAGGAGATGCCGCCCACGTCGAAGCGGTCGCACAGCGAGAAGAGGGGGAAGAGCGAGAGCGCCGCGTGCTCGACCGCGTGGAGTCCGCCCATGGGATGGCCTCCTGCGGCCTTGACGCTGCTGCAGACCTCGTCGGGGATCTCGAGCCAGAGCCCCGAGGTCTCGAACGTGGTCGGGGGCAGCTCCAGGCGCTCGGTGCCCAGCAGGTCCTGGCCGTGGACGCGGCGTCGCTCGAAGCCGGTCACGTGGGTGGTGACGCGCACACGGCCGGTGACGAGGCGGACGTTTCCGGCCGGACGCGTGCGGTCTCGGGACAGAACCTCCGTGTCCTTCTCGGAGATCGCGCGGGTGTAGAAGGGGACGTCGACGGGCCGCACGCTGGCGGAGAGCTCGTCGGTGTCGAGGCGGGTCACCCGATACTGGCGGCCGCGGTGCAGGTAGATGGCCCCGGGATGGCATTCCACGAAGACGCGGCCAGAGCCGATGGAGCCCACGACCCGGGGGCGGGTCTCACCGTCGGACTCGAGCTGGATCGTGTAGCCGCTGCCGATGGAACGCAGGTTCACGTCGCGATGAGGGCGCCGGCGTGCGGCGAACCAGGCGTCGCCGCTCTCACTGCGCAGCAGCGCGGCCTCTTCCTCCAGGCGTGCGACGGTGCGGGTCACGGCCTCCTCCTGGAGCCAGGGCTCGGGCGCGCGCAGCGGCACCTCGGCCGCGGCGCAGGCCAGGTGAGGCCCCAGGACGTCCTCGTTGTGGGGGTCGAGGACGGCGTGCTCGAGCGGGCGGTCGAAGAAGACATCCGGGTGGGCCACCAGGTATTGGTCGAGGGCGTCGGGCTGGGCCACCAGCGCCACGGCCGCCTCGCGCGTGCGTCCCACCCGGCCGCTGCGCTGCCAGGTGGACATCTGGCTGCCCGGGTACCCGACCAGGATGCAGACGTCGAGGCCGCCGACGTCGATGCCCATTTCCAGGGCGGAGGTCGAGATGACGCCCAGCAGCTCCCCCGAGAAGAGCCGCGCCTCGATTTCGCGGCGCTCCTCGGGCAGGAAGCCGCTGCGGTAGGAGCTGATGCGATCGCGCAGCTCGGGGGCCGCCTCGACGATCCAGGTGTGCATCAGCTCGGTGATCTTGCGGGCCTTGGTGAAGGCGATCGTGCGCAGGCCGAGCTCCACCGACAGCCGGAACAGGCGTGCGGCGGCCGTATAGGGCGAACCCTCCGGGTTGAGCAGGGCTACGTGGCGCCGGGTACGCGGGGCTCCGTCGTTGCCGATGACGGACACCGGCTGGCCCAGCAGCGCTCCGGCCAGCTCGCCCGGGTTGGCCACCGTGGCCGAAGCCGCGATCCAGCGCGGCTCGGCGCCATGATGGGCGGCCACGCGCTGCAGGCGGCGCAGCACCTGCGCCACGTGGGATCCGAAGATGCCGCGGTAGGTGTGGAGCTCGTCCACCACCACCGTGGCCAGCCCGCGGAAGAAGGCCTGCCAGGCGCCGTGGTGAGGCAGGATTCCGGCGTGGAGCATGTCGGGCGTGGTGATCAGCACCGAGGGCGGGTCGTCGCGGATCCGCTTGCGGCGGGCCGGAGGGGTGTCGCCGTCGTAGACCTCCACTCGCAGCTCCGCGCCCAGGGCGGCCACATCGCGCTCGAGCTGCTTGCGTTGGTCCTGCTCCAGGGCCTTCAGCGGGAAGAGGTAGAGGGCCCGGGTCTCCGGGTTGGCGAGGGCGGCGCGCAGGACGGGCAGGTTGTAGACCAGGCTCTTGCCGCTGGCCGTGGGCGTGGCGAGCACCACGTTGTGGCCCGCTTCCAAGTGCCGGATGGCGCGCGCCTGGTGGCGGTACAGGGCCCTGATCCCGCGCGAGGCCAGCACGGGGGCCACGGAGTCGAACCCGGCGGGCAGGTCCGGCTCCAAGTCCGGGGCGCGCGAGGGCAGCACCCGATGATG
Organism: Deltaproteobacteria bacterium; assembly: GCA_019310195.1. Lineage (GTDB taxonomy): Bacteria > Myxococcota_A > UBA9160 > UBA9160 > JAFDET01 > JAFDET01. Next base: position 5,614 of record JAFDET010000010.1, on the reverse strand, counting down.
CACGAGGGCGTTACCCAGGGCTCGGTGGCGCCGTAGCGCCTCCAGCCAGGCGTCGATGGATGCACGCTGCCCGTCGGGCCGGGCCGCAGCAGCGGTCACGGTGTAGGGACTCCCGGAGGAGAGGGTGGGGGAAGAGGGGCCCCGGATGGTATCCCGGCGGCGGGGGATGGGGCAAGGCGTCTCGCATGGGCCAGGCGCTTCGGATAGACTCGATGCCCGCGTTCGCATCCCATGCGCGATATCGAGATCGACGTCACTCTTCCCGCTCTCGAGATCCCTGCGCGGATCTTGAACGAGATTGCGAGTCACGCCCGGGAGTCGCTTCCCGAGGAGTGCTGTGGGCTGGTGTCTGGAAGCGACGGAACGCGTTATCGGCAGGTGCAACGCTGCCGCAACGACATGACGCGGATGCACCAGAATGATCGTGTGCGCTATCCGCGAGACGGCCGCCAGGCGTTCCACATGGTCGAGCATGAATGGCTCGCGGCGGTCAAGGAGGCCGAGTTGCGCGGGGAAGGGATCACCGCCGTCTACCACTCGCATCCCGTGGGGCGCGTGTATTTCTCCGAGCTCGACCAGAAATACGCGGCCCAGGAGTTGTTCCCCTTTCCCGACGCCGACCACATCGTGGTCTCGATCTTGGATGGGCGACTGCAGGCGGGTCTGTTCCTGCGCCGCGGCGAGGCCTTCGTGGGGCGGGCGCTGAGGGCGCCCGGTACATGAGGCCTTGGCCGTCGGTCGGAGGGTTCGTGCTGCTGTGCGCGTGGCTGTCGGGCTGCGCGGGCGTGCAGCTCGAGGATCTGCCGCCCGAGCCCATCGCCTTCATGTACCGGACGGCGGACGAGGCCAAGCGGCGCGCCGAGCTGCTGGACGCCGATGCGAAGCCCGGTAGCCCGGGGGGAAAGAAGGTGGTGCGCTTCAAAGCGGTCCGTGACTACGTGACCGGAGCCACCGACCAGTCGGAGCTGGTGGCCACCGCGGGTCGCATGGCGCTGCTGGATCCGCGCAGCAGTGAAGTCACCGTCCTGCCGGTGACGCGTCCCGGGGCCCGGCCCATCGGCTGGACCGGCGACCACTCGAAGCTTCTCTTCTCGGCCCTCGTGGGTCGCAAGAGCCAGGTCTTCAGCTACGACATGGCCACACACGTGGTGGAGCGCGTGACGCCCGGCCCCCAGTCCCAGCCCTGGGCCGACATCAGCGCCGCTGGGGCGACCGCCTTCAGTCGCATCTCCGGCAGCGGCAAGCGGGCCAGCTCGCGGATCTGGTTGCGTGAGCCGGGAGGAACCGCGCGTCGGCTGACCGAGGGGCCTTCGGACTACCGTCCGCGCTTCACGCGCGATGGGAAGGCGCTGCTCTATTCGAGCAAGAGCGGACCCCGACGGGAGATCATCCGGCGTATCGAGCTGGAGAGCGGGGAGGACCGGGTGATCGCCCGGGGCGCCGATCCGGTGGTGGCCTACGACGGCTCCATGGTGGCCTATTCGAAGCGGCTCAAGGGCCAGTGGGAGCTGTGGCGCATGAATCCCAACGGGACCGGCAAGCACGACCTGGGGGGGAGCTGGAGCGCCGTGGTCCAGGCCGACCAGTACGAGCCCGCGCTGTCGCCCGACGGCCGCTACGTGGTCTACGTGTCCCTGGAGGTGGGTAGGGAGGCGCTGCGGATTCGCCAGGTGGATGGCAAGGGGGACCGGCCACTCCTGGAAGGTGCCTATGGCTCGGGTCCGGTATGGTAGGCGGCCGGCGCGGTTCCCGGGCGACGCCACCCGGTAGATGGAGAAGTCGCGTGAGCGAGCGGAATAGCGGTGGAAGCGATGATCTGGTGCCGGTGCATGGGGGGCTGGCCGAGCCCGTGCACCGGGTGGTGTCTCTGAAGGAGCGCAAGGATTTCCTCGCCGGGGCGGAGAAGCTTCCCTCTTTCGAGGTGAACCGCGCAGACCTCTCCACGGTCTACCGCCTGGGCGACGGCGGCCTGTCGCCGCTCGAGGGCCCCATGGACGAAGAGGCCTGGCACCGGGTGCTGGACGAGACTTGCATCCTGTCCGGCGGCACCCGGTACGCGTGGGGCATTCCGCTCTCGCTGCCCCTGACCGACGCCGAATCCTCGAAACTGGCCAAGGGCGGTCAGGCCGCGATCCGGAACGAAGAGGGCGCGGTCGTCGCCGTTCTCGAGGATCTGGACCTCTTCGAGTGGGACAAGACCAAGTACGTAAAGAGCGTCTACGGAACCGATCGCTTCGACCATCCGGGCGGGAGGATCATCGAGGGCGACCCGCGCACGCGCCTGGTGGGCGGGCGGATTCGGACGCTGCCTCAGGCCCATCACGAGGAGTACGGCGAGTACATGCTCTCGCCGCGCCTGACGCGGGCCCTGATCCGCGACCGGCGTTGGGAACGCGCCCTGGCGTTCCAGACCCGGAATCCGCTGCACCGGGCTCACGAGTACGCGCTGGTGGCGGGCGCCGAGCGCCTGACCCGCGAGGGTCATCTGACCGGTGTCGTGCTCAATCCGCTGGTGGGAGAGCTGAAGGGCGACGACGTGCCCGCGGCGACGCGCATGCGCTGCTACAAGGCGCTCCACGACCAGGAGCTGCTGGGCGAGGGCGACAAGGACGCAGAGCTGTGGGCCTCGTCGGGCTGGGAGCTGAGCGACGTCTTCGAGTTGATCGGGCTCGACATCAAGATGTTCTACGGCGGTCCCAAGGAAGCGATCATGCACGCCGTCTATCGCCAGAACTACGGCTTCAGCGACCTGGTCATCGGGCGCAAGCACGCCGACGCACCCTACGAGGACGGCAGCCCGATCTGGGGCGACTTCGATGCCCAGGAGATCTTCGACGAGCTCGGTGGTGAGCTGCACATCCAGCCCTGCCGGATCGGGTTTGCCGCATTCTACGAGGCGCTCGGCCGCGTGGACCTGACCGAGAATCACCCGGACCAGAAGCCGTACGGGATCAGCGGCACCAAGGTTCGCGAGCAGCTCCGCGGCGGCGAGCGCCCCGACCCGCGCATCATGCGGCCCGAGATCGCAGACATCCTGATCGACGCCTACAAGGCCTAGCTGTTCCGCAATGCCACCGGAGGTCGCCAGCCCGTTGCGGATTGGAGTTCCGAAGGAGTCGAAGGACCGTGAGTTCCGCGTCGGGATGGTCCCCGACGGCGTGCGGCACCTCAGCGGGGCCGGGCACGAAATCTGTGTCGAGCGCGGCGCCGGAGAGGGCTCGGGGTTCGATGACAGCGCCTACGGCGAGGCCGGTGCACGCCTGGTGGATCGGGAGGCGGCCTGGTCGGGGGTCGACCTGATCGTCAAGGTCAAGGAGCCCAACGTCAGCGAGATCGGGCTGCTGCGCGAAGGGCAGGTGCTCTTCTGCTACCTGCACCTGGCCGGCGCGCCCGAGGTGGCCGAGGGGCTGCGCGACGCAGGAGTCGTGGCCCTGGCCTACGAGACCATCCAGAACGACGATGGGACCTTCCCGGTGCTGGCGCCCATGAGCGAGGTGGCCGGACGCCTGGCGGTCCAGATCGGCGTCACGTTGCTGCAGAAGGACCGGGGCGGAAAGGGGCTCCTGGTGGGCGGCGTTCCCGGAGTGGGGCGCGGGCGCATCACCGTGGTGGGCGCGGGCACCGTGGGCATCAATGCGGTGCGTGTCGCCCACGCCCTGGGCGCCGAGGTGGACGTGTTCGACGTGGACATGAAGCGCCTGACCTATCTCTACGACATCTTCGGCGGCGAGCTCAACACGCTCTACTCCAATCCTGCGTCGGTGGAGCGCTCGGTCCTGACCAGCGACCTGGTGGTGGGCGCGGTCTACCTCGCGGGACGCCGCGCGCCCATCCTGGTGAGCGAGTCCATGGTGGAACGCATGGAAGAGGGCTCGGTGATCGTGGACGTTGCCGTGGACCAGGGCGGCTGCGTGGAAACGATCCACCCCACGACGCATTCGAGCCCCACCTACGAGCTTCACGGCGTGATCCACTACGGCGTGGCCAACATGCCCGGCGCGGTGCCGCGCACGTCGACGTTCGCGCTGACCAACGTCACCTTCCCCCTGGTGGAGGCGATCGCGGCACAGGGCGTGGAGGGAGCGGTGGCGTCGGACGAGTCCCTGGCCCGGGGCGCCAACGTCTGGCGCGGCGACGTGGTCTGTCCCGGCGTCGCGGAGAGCCTGGGCCTCCCGTATACGCCCTTGGAGTCTCTCTTGCCCTAGGGCCCGGCCTCTTCGCGGAACAGGCCGGATGCGCGGTAGGCGGTCAGGGCTTCCTCGAGGAAGACCTTGGCCACGGCAGCCAGGGGCACCGCCACCAGCAGGCCAACGAACCCGAGCAGGTCCGCCCCGATCAACAGCGCGATGATGACCAGCGCCGGATGCAGCCCGACGCTGTGGCCGATGATGCGCGGGGTGAGAATCCAGCCCTCCAGGCTCTGGATTACGGCGTACCAGCCCAGCACCAGCAGCAGGTGCACGTCGACGCCGAACTTCAGCACGCAGAGCAGGCTGGCAGCGATTACGGCCACGATGTTCCCCAGGTAGGGGATCAGCGCCATCAGGCCGGCCACCATGCCCACGCCGATGGCGAGGTCGATCCCGATCAGCGTGAAGCCCACCGCGTACAGGACGCCCAGGATGAGGGCGATGGTGAGTTGACCGCGCAGGAAGCCGGAGACCAGCCCGTCCACCGTCGTGGCCTTCTCCAGGACGTAGTCGCGGTGGCGCGGCGGCACCAGGGTCAGGGCGCGGGCCTTGAGCCGGTCGAAGTCCGCCAGGGCGTAGTAGGCGAGAATCGGAACGATCAGCAGGCCGATCACTCCGGACACGGTGCCGGTGAGGAACAACAGCGTCTGTTGCAACAGGTTTCGGATCGCTTCCAGGGGCAGCCGCAGTTCGCCGGAGCGGATCCGTTCCGCCAGCTCGGCCACATTGCTGGGCACCCGGACGCCGGTGAGCGACTGGAAGCGGGGGATCAGGCTGTTGAGAGTGCGCTCCAGATAGCCGGGAAGCTCCTGGGCCAGCACCGCCAGCTCGGCCACGAGGCGGGGCAGGATTCCGGCCACCAGCACAAGGCCGCCCAGGCCGATCACCAGCAAGACCAGCAGGATGGCGGCGCCCCGCTTCATGCGCCGCGCTTCGATGCGGTCGATCAGCGGGTCGAACAGGTAGGCGAGCACGAAGGCGGCAGCCAGGGGCGTCAGTGCGGCCTTCAAGACGAAGAGGAGCGCGAAGCCGACGCCGACGACGATGGCGGCGACGATCGCTACGCGGACCGCTCGCTCGATGAAGATCCGGTCGTCGCTGGGCATGCGCGGCGGCTAGCCTACCACGCCGCTGGGGGAGCGCCCTAGAGCGTGCGAATGCGCGGCGTCCCCGCCGCGGCCAGCAGGGCTTCGCGATCGGTGCCGTCATTGGGATGCACGGCGTAGCCGAAGGCCAGGCCGATGCGCTCCGGCTCGTTCAGCGCATCGTCGGCCGCCACGGCCTCCGCCACGGCTCGGGCCAGGGCCGATACCGTCTCCGCGGCGACTTGCGCCGGGTCCGGCACCAGTACGGTGAACTCGGCCTCTCCGGTACGCGCCGGTACGTCGAAGGAGCGCACGCACGCACGCAGCGCCTCCGAGACG
>JAFDET010000376.1 GCA_019310195.1 Deltaproteobacteria bacterium | reverse complement strand
GGCGATATCCGATTCGCTGTAGCCGCTGGTGATGACCACGCGCACTTCGGGACGGATCTGTCGCAGCACCCGCAGCGCTTCCTCGCCACCCAGGCGGGGCATGGTGAGGTCGAGCAGCACGGCACTCACGTCGGCGGCGTGCTCGCGGAAACACTCGACGGCGTCGCGGCCGTCGACGGCAGTCAGCACATCGAAGCCGGCCTGCTCCAGGATACGCCGGGCCATGCTGCGCACCACCTCCTCGTCGTCGGCTACCAGGATCGTGCCTCGCACAGCGGGAGGCCGGACGCTCGGCGCGGCGGGGCTGGCCGCCGGCAAGAGTTTGCGCTCCGAAGCCGGCAGCAGCACCCGGAAGCAGGTGCCGTCACCGGGCTCGCTGCGCACGTCGATGCGGCCGCGATGCCCGCGCACGATTCCCAAGGCGGCCGCCAGGCCCAGCCCGCGACCGGTGAACTTGGTGGTAAAGAAAGGATCGAAGATCCGCGAGAGCGTGGACGGGTCCATGCCGCAGCCCGTGTCCGAGATCTCCAGCATCACCACGGGTCCGTCGGGAATCTCGCTCTCCGGACTCGAGCCCAGCTCCCAGAGTTGGGGCTCGTCCAGGGTCCGGGTGCGAACCTCCAGGGCGCCGGCCTCCGAGCCGAGGGCGTCGCTGGCGTTGGTGATCAGATTCATCACGAGCTGTCGGAGCTGGGTGCCGTCGCCATCCACGGCAGGCAGGGATGGCGCCAGGTCGAAGCGCAGCACCGCCTTCTTGGTGATCGAGGCCTCCAGCAGGTGGGCCATCTCCTCGACCAGCGCGTTCAGATCCAGGGGCTCGATCACGAAGCGGCCCTTGCCGGAGTAGGCCAGCATCTGGTTGGTCAGCTCGCCGGCGCGCAGCGCCGCGACCTCGATGCCCTCCAGGGTCTCGCGCAGCGGGGACTCGGGGCTGATGTCGGCCAGGGCCATGCTGGCGTTGCCCAGGATCCCGACCAGCAGGTTGTTGAAGTCGTGGGCGATGCCGCCGGCCAGGACGCCCAGGCTGTCGAGCTTCTGGCTCTGGAGAAGCTGCTCTTGAAGGCGCCGCGTCTCTTCCTCTGCCGCCACCTTCTCGGAGATGTCGCGAGTGATGGCCACCGCCGCGTGACGGCCCTCGGCCGTGGGCCGGGGGGCTCCGTAGGTTTCGAGCCAGCGCCAGGTGCCCGCCCGGTCCCGGTGGCGATAGGCCAGGGGGCCAATGGGCTCTCCGTCGAGTAGCTGGCGCACGGCCTCCACCACCCGCCGGCGGTCGCTGGGGTGGAGCAGGCGCACCGCGTCCCGCGTGCGGAATCCCTCGGGCTCGAAGCCCATGATGTCGCGGAAGGAGGGGCTCAGGTAAGCCACCTCGCCGTCGGGCGTCAGCTCCAGCGTGTAATCGTAGGCGCTCTCCGCCACCAGCCGGAAGCGGGCCTCGCTGGCGCGCAGCGCCTCCTCGGCCTGATAGCGGTCGGTCACGTCGCGGGCGATGGTGATTCCGCGGGGCTCGCCGTCGCCGGTCTCGAAGACCCGGGTGCGGGTCTCGAACCAGCGCCACGCGTCGTTCGCGTGGCGCAGCCGGTAGATGCGGGTGGGCTCCCCGCCGTCTTCGAAGACGGGAAGCGGCCCCTCGCCGTGCCAGCGCGACTCCTCGGGAATCATGACGTTGTTCACCAGCCAGGCGATGCCGCCCTCGAGAACCGGCTCCACCGGATAGCCGGTCTGCGCGGTCCAGCTGGGCGAAACGAAGAGGATGCGCCCCTGGGCGTCGAACTCGATGATGACGTCCACGGCGTTCTCGGCCAGCAGCCGGAAACGCTCCTCCTGGGTGCGCAGCTTCTCCACGGCGCGGCGCTGCTCGGTGACGTCGATCTGGGCCGTCAGCACCTCGAGCGGGACCCCCTCGGCGTTGCGGGTGAAGGGGGCGAAGCGGCCCAGCACCCAGCGCCACTCCCCGTCCTTGCGCCGCACGCGATACTCGAGGTCCGCGGCGGCCTCGTCGTCATTGGACTGGATCACGTGCGCCATGCCCTGCGCGACGATCGCGCGGTCCTCGGGATGAACCAGCTCCTCGAAAGCGCGGTCTCCGATGCCCTGGAGTTCGGACGGTGTCCAGCCCAGGTTCTGGGTATTGCGCGAGTTGGCGTAGCGAACCCGCCCCGTCTTCACGTCGAACACACACATCATGGCGGGCGACGTCTCGGCGATGCGCGTGGCGTAGCGCTGAGTCTCGGCCAAGGCCCGATCGGTGGCCTCGCGTTCGCTCACATCGGTGATGATCGTGACGAAACCGACGACGCGATCGTTGGCGTCGCGCCGGTAGTCCCAGTCCATCTCTACGCTGATCGGACGACCGGCAGGGCCGGACAGGAGCTGGAGACCGCGCTGGGGCTCGGGCTCGGCGGCACCCGGCCGGTCCAGCTCGCGCTTCACGCGCCGTCGCTCCACGGGGTCGTGGTACAGCTCCCAGAGGTGCAGGCCCATGACCTGTGCAACGGGCCGGCCCAGCATGCGGGCGAAGGCTTGGTTGGCGAGGCTGATGCGACCGCGCACGTCACTCTCGATGATCCCGCAACGGGCTGTCTCGAAGAGCACGCGGAAGCGCTGCTCGCTCTCGCGCAGCGCGTGCTCGGCGGCC
>JAFDET010000131.1 GCA_019310195.1 Deltaproteobacteria bacterium | reverse complement strand
CCCTCGATCGAGTGGCGCGCCACCGATCGATTTTCCGTAACGGCGGGCGCCGACCTCTTCACTGGGCCCCGCGAAGGCCTGCTGGGCCAGTTCGCGGTGCGCCGCAACCCAAACCCGCTCTTCGACGCGCCGCCCGGCCGGACCAGCCGCATCTTCCTGCGCTTCCGCTACGAGTTCGGATTCGGTAACTAGGAGCCTGACCCAACAGGGAGCACACCGTCCGGACGCCGATCCATCCGCGCTGGCTGCGTTGCGCTCCTTGCGCCGTAGCTACGGCTATGGCTCAGTCGCGCGCCTTGCCAGCGCGGCGTCTCGGCGCCCGGGCCGGCGCACCGCATCTTGGGTCAGGCTCTTAGCCGCCATGGACACTGCGATCGTGGTCGGGGTGGGCGCAAGCCGGGGCCTGGGTGCAGCCCTGGCCCGTCGCTTTGCCCGCGAGGGCCTGCACGTCATGATCGCCGGCCGCACTCCGGCACGATTGGACCAGGTCGCGTCCGAGATCCGCGACGCCGGAGGACGCGCCGGGGCGGTGCCCACGGACACCACCGACGAAGCCGCGGTGGCGGCCCTCTTCGACGCCGCCTGCGCCGACGACCGACGCCTGGCTCTCGCGGTCTACAACGCCGGCAACATGCGCGTGGGGAACCTGTCGGACATGCAGGCCGACACCTTCGTGGAGACCTGGCGCACCACCTGCTTCGGGGGCTTTCTGGTCGGTCGCGAGGCGGCACGCCGCATGCTCCCGGCCGGCGCCGGGACCCTGATCTTCACCGGCGCCACGGCATCGCTTCGGGCGCGACCGCCCTTCGCCGCCTTCGCGTCCGCCAAGGCGGCGCTGCGCGCCCTGTCGTTCGGCCTGGCGCGCGAGCTGGGGCCGCAGGGCATCCACGTGGCCCACGCGATCATCGACGGTGTGATCGCCGGCGACCAGGTCATGAAGCGCTTCCCGGAGGCACGAGAACGACTGGGCGAAGACGGCATGCTCGACATCGAAGCCATCGCCGACGCCTACTGGAGCCATCGCCGACGCCTACTGGAGCCTGCACCGCCAGCAGCGGACGGCCTGGACCGCGGAACTGGACCTGCGGCCCTACAAGGAGCAATTCTGAGCCGGACGAGGCCCTTCGCTCGGCTTCGCCTCACTGCGCGCGCCGCAACGGGCGCGGAAACACGTCCATGCTCGGCGGGCGGCGCTTGCGGGCCTCGGGCTCCGGAGGTTCGGCGCACCTGGAAGGGCTGAGGTGCCGTCTCGGAGCCAGGCCCAGGAGCGGCGACCGCGGAGTCTGGACGCCCTTCACGACCCGGACCCGCGCGCAAATCGGGTACCCTGCTGCGCGCCATGGATCGGACCCTCGCTGCCGACGAGAACCGGACGCTGCCCGACGCAGAGGCGGCGGCGTGAGCCTGATCCGGAGCGCGGAGGACGTCGGGCGCTGGGATGCCGAGGTAGACGTGCTCGTCGTCGGCCTGGGCTGCGCCGGGGCCTCGGCCGCCTGGACTGCCGCGGACGCCGGGGCCGAGACCCTGGTGCTGGAGCGCGCCGGGGGCGGCGGCGGCACCTCCGCCATGTCGGGCGGCGTGGTCTACCTGGGGGGCGGCACCGCTCTGCAGCGGGCCTGCGGCTTCGAGGACACGCCGGAGGAGATGCTCAAGTACCTCATGGCCTCCTGCGGGCCCGCCCCCGACGAGGCCAAGCTGCGCCTCTACTGCGAAGCCTCCGCCGAGCACTACGACTGGCTCGTGGCCCGCGGCGTTCCGTTCAAGCCCGTCTTCCACTACGGCTGCAGCGGCGAGCCGCCCAACGACGACGGGCTGGTGTGGTCCGGCTCCGAACGCGCCTGGCCGTACTGCGAGATCGCCGTCCCGGCGCCGCGCGGACACGTCCCCCAGATGGACCACCAGGCGGGACCGCTGCTGATGCAGAAGCTCATCGCCGCGGTGGAGGAAAGCGCCGCGCGGGTCGCCACCGATCACCGCTGCACGGCCCTGGTCCAACGCTCCGGTGGTGCGGTGCTGGGCGCGGTGGCCCGGACCTCCGAGGGCGAACGCACGATTCGCGCACGCAGCGCTGTGATCCTGACCACCGGCGGCTTCATCCAGGACGACGCAATGATCGCCGCCCACGCGCCACGGGTGCGCCAGTGCAGTTTCCGCGTCGGTGCCGAGGGCGACGACGGCTCGGGCATCCGACTGGGCACCGCCGCCGGCGGGGCCACGGTCCACATGAACGCCGTCTCGATCTCGCTGCCCGCCACCCAGCCCTGGGGCCTCAAGCGGGGCTTGTTGATCAACGCCCAGGGCCAGCGCTTCATCAACGAAGACGCCTACTACGGCCGACTGGGCGAGTACGCGCTGCTCCGGCACGGCGGACGCGCCTGGCTGGTGGTCGACGACGCCGTCTTCGAAAAGCCAGACTACCCGAGGGAGGTGGCCGCCGTGGGCGACACCCCTGCAGAGCTCGAACGCGAGCTGGGCCTACCGGGCGACAGCCTCACGGCCACCCTCGAACTCTACAACCGCCACGCCGAACGCGGCGCAGACCCCGTCTTCCACAAGGCCACGGACTACGTGCAGCCGTTGGTCAAGCCGCCGTTCGGCGCCTTCGACTGCACCACCGAGGGCTCCCTCTACGCAGCCTTCACCCTGGGCGGCCTGGCCAGCGACAGCCACGGTCGCGTCCTCGATCCCGAGGGCCGCCCGATCCCCGGGCTCTTCGCCGCCGGCCGAGCCACCTCGGGACTGTCCGTCGGCGGCTACTCCAGCGGCCTCTCCCTGGGCGACGGAAGCTTCTTCGGACGGCGCGCCGGAGCCTGCGCAGCCGCAGGCCCAAGCGCCTGACCTCCGCGCCTGTGCCTCTGCGCCGGGAGCACTTTTCAGTCCGGACCAACGCTGCCGGTGATGCGGATCACGGTCCGGATCTCCTTGCTGAACGAGGGTTTGGGGGGCACGATTGCGGCCGGCCCGACACGCATCCCGGGGTCCGGCAAGTCAAGTGCAACGGGCTTTTACCCGATAAGGTTGGCGCTGCCGACTCCGGCAGAAGGAGCGGGCGAACAATGGCGAAGACGATCCTGGTGGCTCTGACGGGCCTGATCCTGGCAGGTCCGGCGACGGCGGCCCCCGCGGGCTTCGTGGCCGCCGTTCGCGGCATGGCCGAGATAAGCTCGGCCGGCAGCGACAGCTTCACACTGGCCACCGTGGACCGGGAGGTCTCCGAGGGCGACACCGTGCGCACGGGTCGCTACGCCTGGGCGAAGATCCTGCTCACGGACGACACCACGATCGCACTGGACGAGGAGACCGAGCTGCTCTTCGACAAGCTGGTCGTCGGCGGCGGGAAGGAGCCCACCCGGCTCGAGCTCTTGTCCGGCCATCTGCGCACCAAGGTGGCCGAAACCTTCGGCGGCCCGACCCGCGTCGATCTCTACACGCCCACCGCCGTGATCGGAGTCAAGGGCACGGAGTGGCTCACGTGGATCACCGACCAGGTCACCTGGGTGTGCGTGGTCGCGGGGCTCGTGTCCACGGCCAACCGCGACGCCAGCGTTCCCGGCGAGCTCGACCTGGGGCCCGGCGCTTGCGCCCGGATCGCCCGGGGCTCGGCGCCGGAACGCACGGATCCGCCGTCCCACCTCGAGCCCGTGGTCATGCGCCCGGGTCAGGTCATGGATCGGTCCACGTTCCCGGCCTCGCCGAACCCGGACCGGGACCCGCTGCTGATCGACGTGAACGACACGCGACCCCACATCGACATCCCCGAGCCCGAGCCGCCGCCGGCGCGCCAGGTGGACCGGCCGCGGCCCCGCAGCAACAGCGGGAACCCTCCGCCGCCGATCACCGCCATTCCGTAGCGCGCGCGCAAACGCCTGCGTTAGCCTCGTCCGGATGTCCCTCGACACGAGCAGCCTCGAACGGCTCGTGCCCGACGAGCTTGCGTCCAGCGACTCGACGGGCCACCAGAGCCTGGACATCCACCTGGAGCGCTACCGCTTCGCGGCGCTCCACGCGCCGCCGGGCCGACTTCTCGATCTGGCCTGTGGTGCGGGCTACGGCACTCGCGTCCTCGCCGATGAAGCCGAGCACGTCAGCGAAGCGGTCGGTGTCGACATCTCCCCAGACGCGGTGTCCTACGCGCTCCAGCGCTACGCCCGACCCGGCGTCTCCTACCGCGTTGCCGACGGCGGCAAATTCATCGACGCGGAGGGATTCGACACGATCGTGTCGCTCGAGACGATCGAGCACGTGCCCGCACCAGGCGAGCTGGTAGACCGCCTGGTGGGCCTGCTCCGGCCGGGCGGGGTCCTGGTCGCGTCGGTGCCCACCACGCCTTCGGTGGATGTGAATCCGCACCACCTGCACGACTTCACCGAGCGGACGTTTCGCGGGCTCTTCCAGCGACACGGACTGCAAGAGGTGGCCGCACTTCGGCAGGAGCAGCACTTCAAGCCGCTTCGGATCGTCCGGCGCCAGGAGCAGCGCGTCGCCGACCTGAGGCCCGGACTCCTCGGCTGGTACGCACAGCACCCCGGCAGCCTCGCGCGACGCGTGCTCGCGACCCTGCGGTACGGATTCACCAACCGCTACATCACCATCGCATGGCAGTCGGCCGCCCCGTGATCGTACTGATTCCGGCCTTCAACGAAGAGGACACGCTCGCGGATGTCCTTGCCGGCGTGCGGGCCGTGCAGCCTGAAGCCGAACTCGTCGTGGTGGACGACGGCTCCTCCGACCGAACGGCCGCGGTGGCGGCCGCCGAGGGCGCAGCGGTGCTGAGGCACCCGTTCAACCTGGGCTACGGCGCGGCCCTGCAGACCGGCTACAAGTACGCGCTCGCCCGCGGCGCGGACGAGCTGGTGCAGATGGATGGAGACGGCCAGCACGAAGCCGGGGAGATCGAAGGGATCCTGGCCCCGCTGCGCGCTGGCGAGGCGGACCTGGTGATCGGATCGCGCTTCCTGGCCGAGACGGGCTACGCCATGGGCCACACGCGGGACCTGGGGCGCCGCATCTTCGGCCTGCTGGGGCGCATCGCGGGCGTGGAAATCAGCGACCCCACCTCGGGCTTCCAGGCCCTCAACCGCCGCACCCTGGAGCTCTACACCGAGAGCTTCTTCCCCCACGACTATCCGGACGTGGACGTCCTGGTGACGGCGGCGCGGCGCGGGATCCGAATCCGGGAGACCCCCGTACGCATGCTCGAGAGCCCGCGGGCTTCGACCCTGCACGGCGGCACCCGGGCCATCTACTACGTCTACAAGATGCTGCTCTCCTTGTGGGCGGCATCGGGGAGCACGAAGGAGAGATCATGAACGAACAGGAACGGCTCGCCGACCTGCGCAGCCTGATGCTGGCCGCACCGGACTCGGCCAGCGTCCAGCTCGTGGCCCTGCTCTTCGCGGGCACGCTGATGGGCATCGTGCTCTGGCTGGTGCGACGCCGCACCCTGCGGGCCGAGTACACGCCAATCTGGATGGGCGTCGCCCTCGCGATCCTGATCGCATCCCTGGACCTCGACATGCTGCGGCTGGTCGCCCAGGCGATCGGCGCCTGGAGTATCAGCTCGACGCTGTTCTTCCTGGGAGAGCTCTTCCTGCTCGGGATCTGCCTGAACTACGCCGTGCGCATCTCCCAGGCCGGCGCCAAGATCACCGAGCTGGCCCAGGAGGTGGCGCTGCTGAGGCGTCGGCTGGATGAGGTCGACAGCCCGAGCTAACGGCCCCGGTAGGGGCGCGAGACGGAGACCTTCACCTGGGTCCCGGCGCTCAACCGCGCAGCCGGGCCCTCCAGAGCGTTGGCGAGGGCGGCCTTCTCGGGCTGCCAGACGTTCCCGGAGCGCGCCAGCACGTCGCTCAAGCGCTCGCCTCCCGTCGCCGTGACGACCCGCAGGCGGCTCTCGCGGATCCTTCCCCGGTCTGCGGACGAGAGCGGCGCGAAGCTGCCCACCACCGCCTCGCAGGCCGGTCCGAGCTGCGGCCACTGGTCGTCGGGAGCCACACAGGCGATCCGGTACACCGTCCCGCGGTGAGCGATCCAGGCCAGCAGATACGTCATCCCCTTGTGCTGCGTCTCGAAGCGCGTGGTGGGCAGGCCGTTGACGTGCTTGACCTGAAGCTGGGGCAGAAGCTTCTCGTCGATCCCATCGGCCTTCGGCCCTTCGCGCGGATCCTTGCCCTCGGCCGCCTGCTGGAGCACCGCGAACACCTTCTGGTCGGAGTCGGGCTTCAGCGCCACGACGAAGCTCGGCTGGTTGCTGGTCTTCCAGCCGTGAGGGAAGTCCATGGAGAAGCCCAGCGCCGGATGCGCGAAACGGTTGTCCAGGAAGACGCCGACAGAGGGGTTCTCGCCGAGCATCAGGCCCTCGACGCGGCGCAGCATGCCGGCTCGTCCCTGGGCGACGGGCGCGGCACTGGCGCGCTGGAGCCCGACGGCATACGCCTGGGCGGCCACCACGCGCTCGGCGGTGGCCGGGTGCGAGTCAAGGAAGTGGGTCCTGCGGCGCTCGCCGCGGGTCAGCTCCTCCTCGCGTTGCAGCGTCGCCAGGAAACGCCCCAGGGCCGCCGGGTCGTAGCCGGCCTGGGCGGCCAGATCCATCCCGATGCGGTCGGACTGCTTCTCCTGGCCGCGGCTGTGGGAGGCCAGGACCAGCCCCCCGGCCAGGGCGCCCGGCGCCGCCACGACGGCGCCCAGGGTCTTGCTCACGCTTCCCACGATGGCGGCCGGAATGCCGACGAGGATGGCGAACGGAGCGGTCACGCTGACACGCTGCACCACGTGGCGAGCGGCGATGTGGCCGATCTCATGGCCGATCACGCCGGCCAGCTCGTCTTCGCTGTTGGCCAGGGCCAACAGGCCACGCGACACGTAGACCGGCCCGCCCGGCAAGGCGAAGGCATTGGGCTCGGGCATGTCCACCACGTCAAAGACGTAGTCGACGTCCGTGCGGGGCGAGTAGACCGCCAGGTTCTTGCCGATGCGCTGGACGTAGCTGCGCGCCGACTGGAGGTCGGCGAAGCCCATTTGCGCCTCGACCTTCTTGGCCTCCTCGCGACCGATCTTGACCTCCTCCCCGGTCGAGATCAGCACCATCTCCGGGCGTCCGGTCACCGGGTTGCGCGAGCAACCCACCAGCACGCTGAAGGCGAGTGCGGCCGCCAACAGGGCGCGCCCTGCAACCGGCGTTCGGTTCGTCACGTTCCCTCCAAGAGTTCCGGGTCCGGAGCCTAGCCCGCATTCCCCAGCGGGGCGCTACTGCGGCAGCGCGTCGAGCGGAACCCGTTCCAGGCGAAACGCGGGGCGATGGCCGTCGGCGTTGCGCGGCGCCAGGTACTCCCACACCACCTCGGCCTGCGGCGTGACCTCGAACCCGCGCCCGGCGTTGGACTCGGAGATGAGCGTGTTGCCGTTGGCCAGGCGCTGCACCGTACCCCGGGTCCCCGTGTAGAAATCATGCGGGTCGGGTGCCCGGTACTCCCACACGATGCGATCCGTGCGCGGGTCCACTTCGACGATCCGGGAGGCGTCCGCGCCGGTCTGGTTGTCGAAGATCAGTACGTTTCCGTCCTCCAGCACGCTGGCGTCGTGGGGCCGGCGTAGCTGGCCGCGTCCCCAGCTCCAGAGCAGCTCCCCGCTGCGCCAGTCGAAGAGCACGACGGCGTCTTGATGGCGCAGGGTGGCCAGGACGGTGCCCGGCGCGAAGCGCGGGTCGGCGCCGGGTGCCCGGGGCGCCTCGATCCAGTCCAGGTAGTTGGCGTGGAAAAGATCCAGGGGCTTGCCTTCCTTCTCCTCGATGCCGGCCGTCACCAGGGGCAGCCGCTCCGGGTGGGAAGCCAGCACATCCAGCAGCGAGCGCTCCTCCAGGAGCGCCCCCTCGGGCGAGAGCAGCGCCACACCGTTGTCCCAGACCGGCCCCGGATGGATCTCGGGCACCTCCAGACGCCGGCTGGTGAGCGTGGCCAGGCGTCCGTCGTTCAGGATGCGGACGTCGTGGTGCAGCGGCAGATCGGTCTCCCAGACCACGCCGCCATCGGGCGCGAGCCGGACCAGACCGCCGGGGCGACGCACCACCACCAGCAGATCGCCAGCGGGTAGTAGCCGCGCCCGCTCCCAACGCCGATGGCCCCTGCCCTCCCAATGGCGCAGCAGCCGGCCGTCTGCGTCGAGAAGCTCCGCGCGCCGCAACGCCGGGTAGGTCACCAGGTTGGCGCCGGGCTGGGAACGCCCCTCGTCGTGCAGCACCACCCCGTCGGCGTCGCGCTCGGCCGGCGCCTCCGCCCAGTCCAGATAGCCGAGTGCGTCCAGGCGCTCGAGCTGGTCGTCCTCCAGCGCCGGTGCCGCGGCCTCTTCAGCGCCGCAGGCCAGGCCCGCCAGGAGCAACGCTCCGGCGCCGAGCCGAGCGAGGTTTCGTTTGCGCATGAACAGGCCGAATAGGAGAGTGGTGGTGACCCAGGCAGGATTCGAACCTGCGACTTCCAGCTTCGGAGGCTGGCGCTCTATCCAGCTGAGCTACTGGGCCAACGTGGGGTACTGGTGGGGCGTACTGGACTCGAACCAGTGACCTCCGCGGTGTGAACACGGCGCTCTAGCCAACTGAGCTAACGCCCCGACAAGCCTTGATTTAGGGGACCCCGGCGCGAGTTGCAAGCGAGCCGGACAAGCTTCCCTAGCGCTCGGGACCGGCCTCGAGCGCCGCTGCCAGGAAGTCCACGAACAGCGGATGGGGCTCGAACGGACGGCTCTTGAACTCCGGGTGGAACTGGCAGGCCACGAACCAGGGGTGGTCTTCCAGCTCGATCACCTCGACCAGGCGGCCGTCGGGCGAGGTGCCGGCGAAGACCAGGCCGGCGCGGGCCAGCTCATCCCGGTAGTCCGGGTTGAACTCGTAGCGGTGTCGATGGCGCTCGGAGATCTCCCGCTGGCCGTAGGCCGCAAAGGCCTTGGTGCCCTCGCGCAGCACGCAGGGCCAGGAGCCCAGGCGCATGGTGGCCCCCTTCTCCGTCACGGCGCGCTGCTCGGGCAGCAGGTCGATCACCGCGTGGGGCGTCGCCTCGTCGATCTCGCCGGAGTTGGCTCCCTCCAGGCCGGCCACGTGGCGCGCGAACTCGATCACGGCGAGCTGCATGCCGTAGCAGATGCCCAGGTAGGGAACGCGATTCTCCCGGGCCCAACGCACGGCCGTGATCTTGCCCTCGGCGCCTCGCCCGCCGAAGCCGTGAGGCACCAGCACGCCGTGGGCCGAGGCCAGGATCTGCGGGTCGGTCAGCTTCTCCGAGTCCACGTACTCGATGTGGACGCGCGCCTTGTGCGCGATCCCGGCGTGGTGCAGCGCTTCGTTCAAGCTCTTGTAGGACTCGGTCAAATCGACGTACTTGCCCACCATGGCAATGGTTACGTCGCGATCGGGGTGCTTCACCCGGGCCGCCAGCTCTTCCCACGCATCCAGGTTCGGCCGCCCCGTCCAGATGTTGAGGATTTGGGTGATCTTGTCGTCGAGTCCCTCGTTGTGGAGGATGATCGGAACCTCGTAGATCGACTCGACGTCCTTGGCGGTGTGAACCGCGTCCTCATCCACGTTGCAGAACAGCGCGATCTTCGACTTCACCGCCTTGGGCAGGAAGCGATCGCTGCGGCACAGGATGATGTCGGGCTGGAT
>JAFDET010000130.1 GCA_019310195.1 Deltaproteobacteria bacterium | reverse complement strand
AGCCACGTCTACAACCCGCTGCGCTACGCCGGGCGCGGGTACGCCGCCTACCTGGACGCCTATGCCACGGGTCGGCGGCGCGTGATCTTCCTGGGCATGAATCCGGGGCCCTTCGGCATGGCCCAGACCGGCGTGCCCTTCGGCGACGTGGGCATGGTGCGCGACTTCCTGGGCATCCAGGCGCGGGTCGGCCGACCCGACCCGGAGCACCCCAAGCGGCGCGTGGAGGGCTTCGACTGCACGCGTTCCGAGGTGTCCGGAACGCGGGTATGGGGCGCCATCGCCGAGCACTGGGGAAGCCCGAAGCGCTTCTTTCGCCGGCACTTCATCGCCAACTACTGCCCGCTGGCCTTCCTGGAGGACAGCGGACGCAACCGCACGCCGGACAAGCTGCCCGCCGCCGAGCGCGCGGCGCTGTTCGCGGCCTGCGACCGGCACCTGCTGCGCATGGTGGAGGTGCTGGAGCCGGAGTGGGTGATCGGCATCGGCGCCTTCGCCGAGGGCCGCGCCCGCGAGACCCTTGCGACCCGCGGCGTGAAGACGGCGCGCATCCTCCACCCGAGTCCCGCCAGCCCGTTGGCGAACCGCGGCTGGGCGCCGGCGGTGCGCCTCGAGCTCGGCGAGCTCGGGCTGTGTGAGGAGCCGCTCAGCGCTCGGAAGCGTCGCTGATCGCGCCCACGATCTCGGCGAAGGCGGCGTCCGCCAGCTGGCGCACTTCATCGTCGGTGCGGTCCTGGATCGGGTGCGGCACGAAGACCCGCGCCGCCTCGAAGCCCAGCGCCTCGGCCTGGGTCTCGGCGGCGTCCACGAACTCGCTGGACGCCACGAATACCGAGGGCAGGCCGCGACCCTCCAGATCCGTCGTGTCGTGCACACTGCACGACGTGCACGAGCCTCAATCGGCCAGGGCTTCGATCACCGCATCGCAGCGTGTGGCGATCTCCTGGCGCAGATCCACCGGCGCCACCCGCGTGAAGGTGGGCTTGCGGAAGCGCTCCACCGTGGCCCCGGCCGACTCCAGCCGCTCCTGGAGCCGGTTCAGGAAGACGTCGCCCCGAGCCTTGCTGATGTCCAGCAGACCCAGGGTGGCGCCGGACAGACCGCGCAACCGCGCGTTGCGCTCGCGTCGGACCGGAGCCCGCTCACCGGTGGGATCGAGAAGGATGCGCGTCGGATCCATGATTACTCGCCTACCTCCACGGTGACCGGCGAGCTGCCCATCTCGCCGCTGGCCGGCCACCCGCCGATGATGGCCGAGAAGAGGCCGGCATGCCCGCCGGCGTGCACGATCAAGAGCCCGCCCTCGCGGAACTTGGGAAGCGTGGCGCCGGCCAGGGCCTCGGGCATGCCCTCGGCGATGCCGCCGGCCCCACGCACGAAGTCGCGACCCTCCAGCATCAGCCGCGCGCCCAGCTCGTCGCGCAGACGCTTCCGCGACCAGCCGGCCTCGCGAAAGACCCGCGCGTGCTCCGGCGAGATCACCAGCATGGTGTCCGTGGCGATGGGGAACTTGGGGTGGGTGACGGTGCGCAGGCAGGCCGCCAGGCTGGTGGCCAGGGACTCGGGCTCGCGCGAGAGCTGATCCAGCACTCCCTGCACACCGCCGGCCGCGAACAGCGTGACGGCCGACTTCCCGGCCGGCACACCGCGCTCCACCGACAGCGGCTCCCAGGGCGAGCCCTCCTCGTCCTCGGCGAAGCAGAAGCTGTACTTGCCCGGGTTGCCCAGGGTGGCGCGGTCCACACCGCCGGGCCGGCCACCGCCCACGTTGCGCACCACCAGCTGGAGCGCGCGCCCGATGGTGGCGTTGGCCCGGTTGCCCTGACCCAGGGCGTTGATCCCGGAGTTCATCCCGATCGCGCGCGCGACGGGACCGTTCACCAGGACCAGCGGCCCCGAGAACCAGGTGGTGGCCAACAGGCCGTGCATGCAGAAGGCGTCCAGGCACGACGCCTCGACGGCGGCCAGCAAGACCGGCATGTACTCGGGGCGACAGCCGGCCAGCACCGCGTTGATCGCCACCTTCTCCACCGTACAGGGAGCCAGGTCCGGGGGGATCACCCCCACCACCTCGTCGGGCGCACGGCGGGTTCCGCCCAGCATGCGGATCACGCGCTCGGGCGTCGGCGGCACCACGGGCAGGCCGTCGCTCCAGCCGCGATCGAAGCCGGCCTCGATGGCGTCCTCGGCTTCGCCCAGCTCGACGCGCCGGGCCTGCAGGCGCTCGGCGCCGAAGCGCGCCTCCAGCGCCTCGGCCACGCCGGGCTCCACGCTGCGCGACCCGCAGCCGGGGCGCCAGGGCGGAAGCGCCTCGCCCAAGGGCGCGACCTCGGTCAGGGCTTCCCACTCCTCGCGCACCCAGCCCACGGCCCGCGCCACCTCGCGGCCGTCGCGGATCCGAAGCAGGGTGGGCACCGCTTCAATCTGCTGGCGCCAGGATTGCTCCAGCTCGGTGTCGTCGCGCCGGCACGCCATCCCGTCGGGGAAGTCCGGATCGTCCTGGGTGTAGACCGTCAACGCAGCGCCCGCGTCCTCCAGCGCAGCCAGGACCGGCACGACCACGGTGCACGTGGGGCAGTCGCGCTTGACGAAGGCGACGATGCCGTCGGGCAGCGTCATCCCCGGAGCCAACGCAGGCAGTCCGCCTGCTCCAGGATCGGATCCAGGGCGGACGTGTCGCCGATCTCGGCGTAGCGCTTGCGCAGCGCGGCCAGGGAGCGCGCGTGGTACTTCTGCGGCTTCTGGGTCCAAGTGCCCGACGCCAGCTCGACGCTGAACTCCTCGTCGCCGGCCGCGAGGGCGCGCGCGTTGGCGTCGGACCAGGGCAGGAACAAGCCGCCCACCTGGTCGCGCAGCAGCGGCATCAGCGTCGGCGCCAGGTCGTCCCACGCCTGGAAGGGGCCTTCGGCCTTGGGATCCAGCATGCGCTCCACCCAGGACACCACACGCGGCGCGCGATCGCGCAGGATTGCGCCGGCAGTCGGGTCGGTCCAGGCCGAGTACACCTGGCCCCAGAGACCGAAGTCGCCGAACGCGGGCCGGCCGCCGAACAAGAACGGCCGCTCGGCCAGGTGCGCGTCCAGCAGTGCGACCCCGTCCTCGAAGGACTTCTCGATCTGGGGCGCGGTCTGCGGGTTGGAGCCCACGAACCAGACTCGCTTGGTCATGCGCCCCACGATCATGCCGACGGCACCCTCGAGCGCCTCGCCTTCGGCATCCGGCGCCATCATCTTCGCGAGCCGCTCACCCGCCGACTGCTGGTCCGCCGGGCGGGCCCAGCGCAGGTGGAACATCCACTTGTTGCCCCACTCGTCGCCAAACTCCTCCAGCAGCGCCGACACGAAGGCCACAGCCGGGTCGGACGGGTGGATCGAAGGTTCCGGGAAGCGCGCCTCCATGGCCTCGAGGATGGGCGTCGAGTCCTGGAGCCCCTCGTCTTCGGGCGTGGCCACGGCGGGAACCAGGGGCAATTTCGCGTACTTCTGGAACTCCGCCTGGGTGGCCGGGCTGCGCACGATCCACTCGTGGGGGATGCCCTTGTAGCGGAAGTAGGAGCGAACCTTGACCGAGTACGGGGAAATCTCGGCGCCGAAGATGCGGTAGGGGGTGGTCATGGGGGGCAGTATACCCAGACGACGGCCCACGCGGCCGGCCGACGGGGGGGTGCTATCCTGCCCCACCATGAGTCTAGATGACACGACCCGCAGTCAGATCGACGGCCTGATCCAGGAAAGCCGCGTGATGCTCTTCATGAAGGGCCAACGCGGCGCGCCGCAGTGCGGCTTCTCGGCGCAGGTCACGCAGGTTCTGGACAGCCTGCTCCCCGACTACTCGACCTTCGACGTGCTCTCGGACGGGGGCGTTCGCGAAGGACTCAAGGCCTACTCCAACTGGCCCACGATTCCGCAGCTCTACGTCGGGGGCGAGTTCCTGGGCGGCTGCGACATCGTGCTGGAGCTTTTCGCCTCGGGCGACCTGCACGAGAAGCTGGGCGTTGGGCGCCCGGAGGCGGTGGAGCCGCCGGACATCACGGTGACCGACAAGGCCGCCGAGGAGCTGGGGCGCATCGCCGCCGAGCGGACCGACCAGACGCTGCACCTGCAGATCGACGCCCGCTTCGAGAACGGTCTCTACTTCGGCCCGGACGCTCCGGGTGAGCTGCGCGTGAAGGTCGGCGGCATCGAGATCGCGATGGATGCGCTCACGGCCGGACGAGCCGAGGGACTGACCATCGACCTGGTCGAGACCGATCGGGGCGTCGGGTTCCACATCCAGAACCCCAACGGACCCACGGCCGTCGAGCAACTCGCGGTGGCGGACCTGAAGGCCATGCTGGATCGCGGCGACGAATTCGTGTTCCTGGACGTGCGCACTCACGAGGAGCGCGAGACGGCGCGCATCGAGGGCGCGCAGCTCCTGGATCCCGAGACGACGCAGACGGTGGAGAAGATGGAACGCGACACCGTCCTGGTGCTGTACTGCCATCACGGCGGGCGGAGCCAGCAGGCGGCCGAGCACTTCACGGCCCTGGGCTTCACCCGCGTCTTCAACGTGGTGGGCGGGATCGACGTCTGGAGCCAGCAGATCGATCCCTCGGTTCCGCGGTACTAGCGCGCACCGTGACGCTGAAGATCCTCTCGGCCGGCGGCGACGAGGTGGCGGGCGACATGCGCCAGGCCATCGAGGAGCTGCTGCCGGGCGCGCAGGTTCAGGTGAATCCCCAGGGCGCCGGCCACTTCGTCGTGCGCGTGGTGTCCGAGGCGTTCGAGGGCAAGGGCCCCGTGCAACGCCAGCAGCTCGTCTACGGCGCCATCGCCCGCTTCATGAGCGGCGACACCGCTCCGGTTCACGCCATCGACCGCATGGAGACGCAGACTCCGTGAGCGCGACCGGGCTGGCCCTGGCGGCCCTGGCGCTCATGGTCGGCGGCTGGGCGACCTGGTGGCGTCGCATCCAGCGCGTCGACGTTCCGCTGCGCCCCTGGGCCCACTATGCCGTGATGGCGGCATCGCTGCTGCTGGCGCTAGCGGCCCTGGGCGCGGGAACGGGCCTGGCCGGTGCAGCCGCGGCGCTGCTGGCGCTGCTGGGCTCGGGCGCCTTCCTGGGGCTGCATCTCATCAGCCGCATGCCCGACCAGCCCGCCGCCGTGGGCGTAGGCGACGCGGCGCCCGACTTCACGGCCCTGGATGCAGAGGGCGCGTCCTTCCGCCTGAGCGAGCTGCGGGGCCGACCCGTGCTGCTGAAGTTCTTCCGCGGCCACTGGTGACCTTACTGCGTCGCTGAGTTGCAGCGATGGGAGGCTCTGGGCTCGGACTTCGAGGCGCTCGACGTGCAGATGCTGGCGATCAGCCCGGATACCGTGGACGAGACGGCGCGCCTGCGCCGCAAGGTCCGGTCCCTGCGCCTGCTGGCGGACCCGGAGCTCGAGGTGATCGACGCCTTCGGCGTGCGCCACCCCAACGGAATCGCCGCAACGCCGGGACCGCGCGGCATCCGCCGGCCCTTGGCCATCCCCACCACGTTCCTGATCGACGCGGGGGGCAGCGTGCGCTGGATCGACCAGGCCGAGGACTACCGGGTGCGCTCGGACGCGTCGCGCGTCCTGGGCGCCATCCGTCCCCTGCTGACCCGCACCTAGAAGAGAGGAACCCCATGCACCGACGGTTCGACGGCAAGAGCGTGCTGGTCACCGGAGCGTCCCAGGCCAAGGGGATCGGCGCCTGCGCGGCGCGGCGTTTTGCAGCCGAGGGCGCCCGTGTGGCGCTGGCCGCGCGCAGCGCCGACGGCCTGGAAGCGGTCGTCGAGGAGATCCGCCAGGCGGGCGGTGAGGCGCGCGCCTTCCCCACCGACGTGAGCGACCTGAAAGCCTGCGAGGCCCTGATCCGCGACGTGGTCACCGCCCACGACGGGCTGGACGTGCTGGTGAACAACGCCGGCTTCAACGCCCGTGGGGAAGTGGAGGACACGCCCTGGAGCGAGCTGGCCGCGGTCATCCAGGTCAACCTGCTGGCGCCGGTGGTGCTGACGCGCTGCGCCCTGCCCCAGCTGCGCGAGCGCTGCGGCGCCGTGGTGCAGGTCGCCTCGATCGCCGGACAGATCCCGCTGGAGAGCGAGGCCGCCTACTCCGCTTCAAAGATCGGGCTACGCACCTTCAGCTTCGCTCTGCGCGAGGAGCTGGAGGGGACCGGGGTGAGGGTCTCGGTGGTGTCGCCGGGGCCGGTGTCCACGGGCTTCATCCTCGACGACCTGGACAACGTCCCGGACCTGATCTTCGCCCAGCCCATGTCGAGCCCCGAGCGCATTGCCGACGCGGTGCTGGACTGCGCCGTCGACGGCCCCCGCGAGCGCAGCATTCCCGCGCGCAGCAGCTTCATGGCTCGCGCCGGCGCCCTCTTCCCCAGCCTGCGCCACGCCGTAACCCCGCTCCTCGAAAAACAAGGCCGCGCCGCCAAAGCAGCATGGCGCGAGCGTGCAAAGGGGGACGTTCCTGCATAACTGCACGCAGTACCACTCCTGCACGGAGGGACGTTCCTGCGTTTCTGCACCGAGTACCACTCCTGGCCAGGAGTGGTACTCGGTGCAGTTTTGCAGGAACGTCCCCCTTTGCAGTCAGCTCTCGTCGACTTCGTAGCTGGTGACGGCCAGAGTCTTCTGACCGTCGCTGGCCTGCTGCAGGGTGCCCTGCGCCGTGACCGTCTTTCCGGTGTGCGCGCGCAGCTTGTCGGCGGTGGCCGCCGGCGCGATCACGAAGCGCCCACCGTCCTCGGCGACGATGGCGACGGTGCCGGACATCCCGCCTTCCACGGTGCCCTTCACCGTGACGGGCTCGCCTTCCGCGTGGACCGTTGCGGGCAGCGCAACGCAGGCCATGGCCGCGAAGAGCGCCAGGGCCACCAGACGGCGAGTATGAGTTGCAACGAATGACATGGAATCCCTCCTGCTGAACACTCCCCGAGCGCCCGGCGGGCTCGCACCCGCGGCCGGAGAGTGGCGCGCAGGGCGCAGGCTCCGCCGTGCGCCCGGTCACACTCCCGGGGGGTCAGCGCAGGGAGGCGTCCGTCGAGCTCTCGGCGATGGCCAGGGCGCGGCGCGCCAGGCGGCCGGTCTGCTCGCCGGCACGCTCGAAGCCCTGGCCCACGGTCTTGCCCATCTGGAAGCGCGCGTAGATGCCTTCGGTGATGACCGCCAGCTTGTAGAGCGCCAGGACGCGGTAGAAGTCGATCCGCTCCAGATTGCGGCCGCTCCTGCCGGCGTAGGCCGCACAGAGCTCGTCGCGGCTGACGAAGCCGGGCTGCGCGGTGAGTGCGTCGTGGAGCGCCGAGGGCTCGTCGCCGGCCTCGGCCCAGTAGATGAGCGTGTACCCCAGATCCGCCAGCGGATCGCCCAGGGTCGCCATCTCCCAGTCGTAGACCGCCAGCACGCGGCCGGGATCGGCCGGGTCGAGGGCCATGTTGCCCAGACGGAAGTCGCCGTGCACGATCGTGGCGTCGGCGCTCACCGGCACCTCCCGCGCCAGGCGCCGCTGCAGCTCGTCGATCTCCGGAATCGGGCGCGTCTTGGAGCGCTCCCACTGCTTCGACCAGCGGCGCACCTGCCGCTCCAGGTACCCCTCCGGCCGGCCGAAGTCGGCCAGCCCCAAGGCCCGGTAGTCCACGGCGTGAAGCGCCACCAGCGTATCCACCAGCGCGTCGCCGATCCGGCGCCGCTCGTTGGGTGTGGTCGCGTAGCCGTCGGGAAGCCGCTGGGCCAGGACGACCCCGGGACAGTGCTCCATCACGTAGAACGCTGCGCCGGTCACCGCGTCGTCCTCGCACAGAGCGATCGCCGTCGGAACCGGAACCTCGCTTCCCGACAGGGCCCGCAGCACGCGAAACTCGCGGCCCATGTCGTGCGCCGTCGGCAGCACGTGTCCCAACGGCGGGCGTCGCAGCACCCACGCGCCACCGGGTCCCTCGACCCGGTAGGTGAGGTTGGAACGGCCGTCGCCGATCAGCGTGAAGTGCAGGGGTCCCTGCCCTTCCGGCACGTGTCGCGCGAAGAAGCGCTCGACGGGCTCCCGCTCGATTCCCGGCGGAGTGGCGGCGTCGGCCATGGCGCCATCCTACACCGCGCCCGGCTTGCGGCGCCGGGCGCCCGCTCAGGCGGCGGCGATCTCCTGGCCCTTCAGGGCCTCGTGCATCGCCGAAGCGTCTTGTGCCAGCACCGCGGGATCGTCCGGCGGAACCAGGAAGGTCGAGAGCATCACGCGCACGAACCAGTCGATCATGTGCTCCTTCGGAAGCACGCCGTCTCTCACCATGGCCAGCTCGGCCACGATCGGACCGAGGAGCTGCTGGAGCGTGGCTCGGATCGCCCGGTAATGCTGGCGCACTGCGCGCAGCACGTACTCCGGATCCGATTCCACCAGGCGCGCCAACGCCGGGTGCTCGGTGGCGAAGCGCGCGGGATACTCGACGACCGCACGCAGCCGCTCGGGGCCGCTCGGAATGCCCGCCAGCTGGCTCCGCCAACGCTCCATGAAACGCGCGCTCTCCCGCTTGCCCAGCTCGGCCAGCAGGGCCTCCCGGCTGGCGAAGTGGCGGTAGACGGTCCCGCGGGCCACGCCCGAGGCGGCGCCGACGTCGCGCATGGCCA
>JAFDET010000129.1 GCA_019310195.1 Deltaproteobacteria bacterium | reverse complement strand
AGGTGGGGTGGGGGTCCCGCGCGCAGTTCCGCAGCCGGTTGCTGTGTTTCGGATCCGCCCCGAAGCTCCATCCGGCGAGGACTGTTTGAGCACGGGACCCCCACCCCACCTCGGCTCCCAACCTCCGCGTCGGTCACCGCCACCGCTGGTCGCCGCGTGCTATCCACCGCCCCATGCTGCGGATCGCAGTCGCCCTGGCCGTGGTGCTCGCCGCCGCGGCGGCGCACCGGCGCGGCGGGTGGTCTCCATGAACCCCTCCCTCAGCGCCATGCTGCTGGCCCTGGGTGCCGGCGACACCTTGGTCGCCGCCGACGAGTGGTCCCACCGCAACCATCCGGAGCTGGCCGGGCGCCCCAACGTGGGGGGCCTCACCGACCCCAGCTTGGAGGTGGTGGTGGCGGCGCAGCCGGACCTGGTAGTGCTGGTGCCCAGTTTCGAGCAGCGCGACTTCCGCGCGCGGCTCGAAGCGGTGGGGATCGAGGTGCTGGCCCTGGACCCCAAGTCATTCGAGGATGTGCTGGGGGCGATCGGCACCCTGGGCCGAGCCGTGGGCCGCAGCGCCGCGGCCGAGGCCCGCATCGCCGCGATCCGCCGCGCACGCGACGCGGTCGAGACGGCGGTGCGAGATCTGCCGCACCCGAGCGTCGTGTTCGTGCTGCAACGCGAGCCGCTCTTCGTGGTGGGAAGCGGAAGCTTCATCAGCGAGATGCTGGAGAGCGCCGGCGCCCGCAACCTGGGGGCGGAGCTCGACGGCCCCTACCCGCGCGCCGCGTTGGAGTGGCTGGTGGCGCGCGCCCCCGAGGCATTGTTGGATTCGAGCACCGATCCCCAGCCGGCACCCGACTACTGGGCGCAGTTGCCCTCGCTTCCCGCGGTTCGCGACCAGCGCGTGGTCGGCCTGGGGCCGGGCACCGCCACGCTCCCCGGGCCGTGGCTCGATCGGGCGGTCTGGACCGTGGCTTGCGCGGTCCACGGAAGCCGGCTCCCGAGCTGCGCCGACCGCGCGGAGCTGCGGCCGTGAGAGTCCTCTCCCGCCGGCGCTGGGTCGCGGTTCTGGCGGCGTGCAGCGCGCTGCTCCTCACGTGCGCGGTGCTCGGCCTGGTCACCGGGCCCAGCGGGTTGGCGCCCTCCGACGTGCTCGACGCCCTGCGCGGTGAGGCGAGCGACGCTGCGGCGAGCGACATCGTGCTGCGCATCCGCTTGCCGCGCGTGGTGTTGGCGTCGCTGGTGGGCGCCGCCCTGGCGGTGGCCGGCGTCTGCTTCCAGGCGCTGCTGCGCAATCCGCTGGCCGATCCCTACATCCTGGGCGTCTCCGGTGGCGCCGCCCTGGCCGGCGTCAGCGTGCTGTCGTTCGGCGCCGCCCTGGGCCTGGGCCAGTCTGCGGTGCCCCCGTCGGCCTTCGCCGGGGCCGTCGCGACGACCGCCCTGCTCTACGCCCTCGCCGGTGCGCGCACCCGGTTCTCGTCCACCCATCTTCTGCTTACCGGCGTGGTCTTCAACGCCTTCGCGTCGGCGCTGATCATCTTCCTGGCTTCCGTGGCGGGCTTTGCCGACGGCGCGCGGATCTTCCTGTGGCTGATCGGAAGCCTGTCGGGCGCGCGGCCGGAGCTGGTGGGCTGGGTGGCGGCCTTCCTGGTGCTGGGCCTGGCGGCGGTGCTGCCCCTGGCCCGCGGCCTCAACGCCCTGGCCCTGGGGGAGGAGTCGGCCGAGCAGCTGGGCGTGGACGTGGAGCGGGTGAAGCGGATCGTGCTGGTGGCGACCTCGTTGATGGTGGGCGCCGCGGTCTCGGTGTCGGGGCTGATCGGCTTCGTAGGCCTGATCATCCCACACCTGCTGCGTCTGGTGATCGGACCCGATCATCGCCTGCTGCTGCCGGCCGCCGGCCTCGGGGGCGCCGCCTTCCTGGTGATGTGCGACTCGCTGGCCCGCAGCGTGCTGGGCGGGCGCGAGCTTCCGGTGGGCGCCATCACCGCGCTGCTGGGCGGCCCGCTCTTCCTGCTGTTGCTGCGCCGCCGCGCCCTGGCCGAGGCCGGGCGATGAGCGCCGGGCTCCGCTTCGAAGGCGTTGCGGTGCGCCTGGGTGGGGCCGACGTGCTGCGCGGCATCGACCTGGACGTGGCCCCGGGCGAGGTGGTGGGGCTGCTGGGGCGCAACGGCGCCGGCAAGACCACGCTGCTGCGAACGGTCACCCGGGTGATCGCGCCCGATGCCGGCTCGGTCCGCGTGGACGGCGACCCGGTTACGGCGCTCTCCCGGCGCGAGCTGGCCCGGCGGGTGGCCGTGGTGCCCCAGGAGACCCACGTGCCCTTCCCTTTCCGGGTGGCCGAGGTGGTGCTCATGGGCCGCACGCCCCACCTGGGCGCCTTCGCCTTCGAGTCGCCCGCCGACCTGGAGCGGGCGCAGCAGGCGCTGGAGCGCATGGGCGTGGCGCACCTGGCCGACCGCTCGATCCTCGAGGTATCGGGCGGCGAGCGGCAGCTGGTCATGGTATCCCGCGCGCTGGTCCAGGATCCGCGGGTCCTGATCTTCGACGAGCCCACCGCGTTCCTGGACCTGGCCCACCGGGTCCAGGTGCTGGGGGCCGTGCGCGAGCTGGCGCGAGACGGCCGCGCCGCCCTGGTGGTCACCCACGACCTGACCCTGGCCGCGCGCTTCTGTGACCGGCTGGCGCTGCTGGCCGATGGGCGCGTCCTGGCCGCGGGCCCGCCCGCCGAGGTGCTCGACCCGCAGCGCCTGCGGGAGGCCTACGGCGTCGAGGCCCAGGTGGTGCCCGGGCCCGACGGTGCCCCCCTGGTGGTGCCCCGCTGAGCCCGCCGGCGCTCCCCGGCGGAGGGGCCGCTTCTGCTAGCTTTCGCGACCCAGCAGGAGGCTTTTCCGTGCCCGACGTCAGCATTGCCAGCGTGCATGCGCGCGAGATCCTGGACTCGCGCGGCAACCCCACGCTGGAGGCCGACGTGGTCACCTCCGACGGCCGGCGCGGCCGCGCCGCCGTGCCCTCCGGTGCCTCCACCGGTGCCCGCGAGGCACTGGAGCTGCGCGACGGCGATGCCGCGCGCTACGGCGGCAAGGGTGTCGCGAACGCCGTCGGGCACGTGAACGGAGAGATCGCCGGGGCCGTGACCGGCCGTAGCCTGGGTACCCTGGCGGACCAGGAGGCGCTCGATCGGGCTCTCATCGAGCTGGACGGCACCGATACCAAGTCGCGCCTGGGCGCGAATGCCCTGCTGGGTGTGTCCTTGGCCGCGGCCCACGCCGCTGCCGCCGTCCGCGAGCAGCCCCTCTACCGCTTCCTGGGCGGAGACGAAGCGCACCTGCTCCCGGCGCCGATGATGAACGTGCTCAACGGCGGCGCCCATGCCGACAACAACGTCGACTTCCAGGAGTTCATGATCTACCCGGTGGGGGCACCCAGCTTCGCCGAGGCGCTGCGCTGGGGCGCGGAGATCTTCCACGCCCTGAAGAAGGTGCTGGGCGACCGGGGCTACGTCACGTCGGTGGGCGACGAGGGCGGCTTCGCCCCCAACCTGGGCAGCAATCGCGAGGCCATCGAGCTGGTGCTCTCGGCGGTGGAGAAGGCGGGCTACCAGCCCGGCCAGGACGTGTCCATCGCACTCGATCCCGCGGCCAGTGAGTTCTGCTCCGGCGGGGTCTACGACCTGGCCGGCGAGGGAGTGAAGAAGAACTCCGAGGAGATGATCGGCTTCTGGAAGGAGTGGGCCAACCTCTACCCGATCGTGTCCATCGAGGACGGGCTGGCCGAGGACGACTGGGACGGCTGGGCCGGGCTCACGCGGGAGCTGGGCGGCGCCTGCCAGCTGGTCGGTGACGATATCTTCGTGACCAATCCGGCGATCCTGCGCCGGGGCATCGAGTCCAACGTGGCCAACTCGATCCTCATCAAGGTCAACCAGATCGGAACCCTTACAGAGACCCTGGACGCCATGAGCACCGCGCGGGACGCGGGCTACTCCAACGTGATCTCGCACCGTTCCGGGGAGACCGAGGACACGACCATCGCGGACCTGGCCGTGGCTACCGGCGCGGGCCAGATCAAGACGGGCTCGCTGTGCCGCTCGGACCGCGTGGCCAAGTACAACCGCCTGCTGCGCATCGAGGAAGAGCTCGGCGGCCGCGCCCGCTACGCCGGGTCGAGCACGCTGTCGGGGTCGCGTTGAGGCGGGTTTGGCGGTTTCGTCTCACGGCGGTCGCAGTGCTGGTTGCGCTGCTGCCGCTTCCTCTGCTGGCGTTCGTTCCCGCGCCCGAGAAGCTCACCGACGCGGCGGCAAGCGCCAACTTCAGCCACGGGCGCACCGGTGGCCTGCGCCTCGAGGTGGCGCTCTTCACCGAGCTCCCCACTCCTGAGCTGGAGCCCATCGCCACCGGTCAGCTGATCACCGACCCCGCGCGCAGCGCGGCGCGCCTGGACCTGGTGGGACGCAACGGCGTGCGCGAGCGGCATCTCTGGACGGGCGCCAGGGCCCGCACCTGGCGCGACGGCGCCCGGCTGGCCGACCCGCGCGCGTTGCTTCCGCCTCTCTACCTGCTCCAGTTCCGCTACGGACGCTCGCTGCGCAGCGCGCTGCAGAGCCTGGGTGTGGACCTGGAGCGGGCGGACCTGGCCCGCAGCGACGCGCACGACTGCTTCGTCGTCGGCGCTCGCAACCCGGATCCGGCCCCGGAGGCCTTCGCCCGGCACGCGTCCGTGTGGCTCGACAGCTACAGCTACGAAATCGTGCGCATTGATCTGGCCTCGGGCTCCCGCTTCCGCTTCGGTCCGGTCGTGGACTTCGGCGACCGGCGGCTGCCCTCCTGGGTGGCTTTGGAGGAGGAGGGACGCGAGCAGCTCTATCTGGCCGTCCGGGGCGCCGCCCAGGCCCAGCTCACCGCCGGGGACTTCCGCGCTCCCGCTCCCTGAGGGGAATCGCTACATTCCGGCCAGATCGGCATGCGAACGCTCGAAGAGACACGTCCGCGTCCCGGCCTCTCGGTTCCCGTCGTCACCGTGCTCGACGAAGGGGGCTCCCTCCTAGAGGACGATCAGCGCGCCTTGGTCCGCTACGTGGTCCAGCAGGGCCGGGGGGCCGACGTGATTTTTGCCGCCGGGACCACCGGCGAGTGGGACCGCGTTTCGCTGGACGTGCAGCAGCGCTGCATCCAGATCTGCACCGAGGAGGCCCGCAAGCTGAACGCAGGGCTTCCCCCCGCCACCCCAGGCGTAGAAGTGTGGGCGGGCATCACCCGCCCCACCGCCCGCGAGACCCTGGCCAACCTGGAGCTCGCCGTGGCCACCGGGGCCGACGCCGCCGTGGTGGCGCCGCTCTCGGTCCAGAACGTCCGGGACGCGGTGAGCTTCGTGGCGCGCGACGTGGGCGACCTGCTGGACAGCCTGCCCCGGCGCATTCCCGTCTACCTCTACGACAACGCCGACATCGCCGCCGATCCCACGGTGCCCCACATCCGCACGCGGCAGGTGAAGGCGCTCTCGCGGCTGGACTTCGTGCGCGGGATCAAGGTCAGTGCCCCGCGCAAGGTGATGGGCAACTACACCCGGGCGGCGGCGGGCTTCCGCGAGCGGGGCGAGTTCGGCATCTACGCCGGAAATGCCATGCTGATCTTCGACATCTTCCGGCCGCGCCGGGGCTGGTGGGGCAGCGCCATCGAACACTGGAACCGCAGGCTGCTGCACGACACCCTGCCCATCGGCGTGGTAGCGGGGCCGGCCAACGTGTTGCCGCGCGAGTGGGCCCGCGCCTGGCAAGTCTGCCGCGCCGGCGACCTGGAGCGCATGGACGAGGTGCGCGAGGTAGTCGAGGCCTTCCGCGCCGGGACCTGGGCCGCGGGCGGCCGACGCACCGTGGCCTGCATCAAGCGCGCGCTGCGCACCCTGGGCGTCGTCTCCAGCGACGCCGTGGCGGAGGGCACACCGACCCTGGCGGCTCCCGACGCCGAGCGTTTCGATCGCGTCTTCGAGGAAGTGCTCGGTCTCGCCCGCGCGCGGCTCGGCCCGCCGTGGAACAGCGAGGTCGAGGGCGGGCCGGGGCCCGTTGCATGAGCCGCGACCGCGACCTCGACGTCGTCGGCATCGGCAGCATGGTGGTGGACCGCATCGTGCGGGTTCCCCGCATCCTGGCGGCCGACGAGAAGGGCATCGTGCGCGATCCGGCCGGCTCCGGCGTGGGCGAGTTCGTCGGCGGCGTGGTGCTGAACCACCTGGGCTGGGCGGCAGCCCTGGGCCTGCGTTGCGGCATCTTCGGGCGCCAGGCCGACGATGCGGAGGGGCGCTTCCTGCGCGCGGCCATGGATGAGCTGGGCATCCAGCGCGACATCGTCCTGGATGGCTCGGCCAGCTCCGTGGCCCAGATCTTCGTGGACGACGCCGGAGATCGCGCCATCTACATGGCGCCCGGCGCCACCTCCGAGACCGGTGCCGAGCGAATCGAGTCGCGCCACGCCGACTTCATCCGCCGTGCACGCCGGCTCACCACAGAGGTTTCCCAGCTTCCCCTGGCCGCAGCCCACGCCGCGCTGCGCGTTGCGCGCGAGGCGGGCATCCCCACCCTGGTGGACCTGGACGTGCCGCCCAGCGACGCCGTTCCCGGTCTGGGTGACGCGGAAACCCTGGAGGCCGTGCTCGCCGCCGCCGATCTGATCAAGCCGTCCAAGGCCGCCGCCCGCGAGCTGTGTCCCGGCGTCGATGACGCACTGGGCTTGGCCCGGGCGCTGCGCGAGCGCTTCGACGCGGACGCCGTGGTGGTCACCGACGGCGCGGCCGGCTGTGCCGTCTCCGCCGGGAGCTTCGAGGCCTGCATCCCCGCCCGCCCGGTCAAGGTGGTGGACACCACCGGGGCCGGAGACGCCTTTCTGGGTGGACTGCTGGTGGCGCTGGAGGCGGGCCTGACCTGGCCCGATGCGGCAGCCCTGGCCAACGCCTGCGGCGGTGCCTGCGCCGAGCGCCTGGGCGCCTTTCCCACGGACGCCGAGGCCGCTCGCGTGCGCGTCATGGAGCTCTACAAAGGCGCGCCCCTGGAGCTGGCGCCCCTGGCCACGCGGGCCTCTGGCGGCGAGGCGGCGCTGCGCGCGCTGGACGTCGCCGTGGAGGAGTTGGCCGCCTTGCGCCGGCGCAGCGACCCGGCGGCCTTCGCCCGGGCGGCGGAGCTGGTGCACCGGTCGGAGGCCGGCGGCGGTCGGGTGCACGTCACCGGCGTGGGCAAGCCCGAGCACGTGGCCCACTACGCCGCATCGCTTCTCTCCAGCACCGGTACGCCGGCGAGCTTCCTCCACGGCACCGAAGCGGTGCACGGAAGCGCCGGGCAGGTTCGTTCCGGCGACGTGGTCATCTCCATCAGCAACAGCGGTGAGACCCCGGAGCTGCGTGCGGCGGTGGAGTGCGTGCGCGGCCTCGGCGCCCGGGTGCTGGCGATTACCGGCCGGCTCGACTCCTGGCTGGCGGATGCGGCGGACGTGGTGCTGGAGGCCGGCGTAGCCCGGGAAGGCGGCGGCCTGGGCCTGGCGCCGCGGGCCAGCGTGGCCGCGGAGGTGCTGGTGGCAGCCGCCCTGGCCGCGTTGCTGGAGGAGGAGCGCGAATTCTCCAGCGCGGACTATCATGCCCGCCATCCGTCGGGCGAGCTGGGCAGACGCTCCAAGAGCAGCTAGAAGGACGGCATGAGCACCCGCGAAACATTCGGGCAGACCTGCGAACGTGTGAGCGAACGCCAGGGCTGGGAGGTTCTTCCCTCCGGCGTGCGCGTCGATCTTCCGGGAGGCCGCCGCCAGGTGGTGTCGCTGGAGTTCTTCGAGTTCGAGAGTCAGGAGCTGGTGCGGCTGCACACGGTGATCGGCCCGGCGGACACGCTTCCCACCGAGCGCCTGGCACTGGCCCTCCAGATCAACGCGCGGCTGGCCCACGGCGCCCTGGCGGTGCGCGACGGCGAGCTGATCATGGCCAATACCCTGCTCCTCAAGGACGCGGACGCCGCGGAGATCGAGGCGTCCATCGCCTACCTGGCCGAGACCGCCGACTACTACGAGAAGACCCTCTTCGGCACCGACCAGCACTGACCCGGCGGCGGACCGCGCTGCGGCCGTTGCTGGCCGCGCCGTGCTCGAGCGTCAGGCGGGGCGCAGGATCAGGCCGGCGATCATGTCGGTAGTGGTCTCCACCGCGGCCTCCACCTTCGCCTCCGACGCGCCGCCCAGGATCAGCCGCGACGCGGTCCACTCCACGGAGGTGTGGATCACGTAGGCCGCGGCGTCGGGGTCTCGCACCCGGCCCGCGTCGATCGACTCCAGGTGGAGGACCAGGTTCTTGACCGCAGCCATCAGGCGGGTCTCGATGGCCTCCAGGGCTTCGCGGACCTCGGCGTCCTTGAAGTAGCGCTCCCAGATGATGCGCTGGAGCCCCGGGCGCAGGCGGCGCGTGGTGAAGATGGTGTGGATCAGCTCGCGTATGGAGCCGCGAAGGTCGTCGGCTCGCCAGCGCTGGGGGTCGAGCTGCTGCAGGATCAGCTCCGCCACCTGCGCGACGGTGTCGTGCACGATCTCCAGCAGGATGGCGCGCTTGTCCGGGAAGTAGCCGTAGACCGTGCCCACGGCGACGCCGGCCCGGCGGGCGATCTCGGCGGTCGTGGTCTCGTCGTAGCCCTTCTCTTCGAACGTGGAGACGGCCGCTTCCACCAGGCGCTGGCGGGTGCGCCGGCTGCGGGCCTGCTGGGGCCGCCGCTGGCCTCCCCCCGGGGGGCGCGGTCGGGCGGGCGCGCCTGTCATTGAACCCGACGTCAGTTTTGGGTTGACCTCGGAACCCCTCATGGATAGGTTGCTTTCCGCCGATCTGGGAAAGCCGCCAGGACAAGGAGTCTCGCCCGCATGGCCACCGCACCCGCCTCTCTCGACCGCAGCGATCAAGAGCTCGAATCCATCCTCACCTCCTTCGACACCAGCTACGTCTGGAACTACGGCTCCGTGAAGGAGGGCCTGCGCGACCTCTACGAGAAGGCCAAGCGCGAGCAGTGGAACGGCAGCGAGCTGCTCGACTGGTCCACCGAGGTGGATCCCGAGAGCGAGATCATCCCCCAGCAGTTCAACCCGCTGGAGGACTACGGCCCGTACAAGAAGCTCTCGCCCAAGCAGGTGCGCGAGTTCCGCCACGCGCAGCTCGCTTGGACCCTGTCCCAGTTCCTGCACGGCGAGCAGGGCGCGATGATCACGGCCTCACAGCTGGTGGGCGCGGTCCCCTGGACCGACGGCAAGTACTACGCCTCCAGCCAGACCATGGACGAGGCCCGCCACACCGAGGTCTTCGCCCGCTACCTGAACGAGAAGCTCGAGTGGGAGTGGCCGATCAATCCCAACCTGAAGAGCCTGCTCGACATCGTGCTGACCGACAGCCGCTGGGACTTGAAGTTCCTGGGCATGCAGATCGTGGTCGAGGGCCTGGCCATGGCCGCCTTTGCCAACATGTACATGATGGCCCAGGAGCCCCTGCTCAAGGAGCTGCTCAAGAACGTGATGCGCGACGAGTCGCGTCACGTGGCCTTCGGCGTGCTTTCCCTGCGCGGCTACTACGACGACATGCCGGCGAACGAGCTCAAGGACCGCGAGGAGTTCCTGATGGAGGCGTGCACGCTGATGCGCGACCGCCTGGTGGGCGAGGACGTCTCCGAGCACTTCGGCTTCGACAAGGAAGAGGTGCGGAAGATCGTCCTGGAGTCGCCGGTCATGCAGGAGTTCCGCCGCCTGATCTTCATGCGCGTCGTGCCCAACGTGAAGCGCCTGGGCCTGGTGACGCCGCGAGTGCGCAAGCACTTCGAGGACCTGCGCATCATCGAGTTCGAGGACGTCGACCCCGAGGCCATGGACCGCCAGCTTGGCATCGCGTAGCAAGTCCGCAGCTAAGCCCTACCGAGGTCGCTACAGCTCCGGAGCCTGAGGCCCGCAAGCCCGAGCCGACGGAGCCCGCCAGCGCGATGCGTCTCGACGAGGGCGCGCAGCGAGCCGAAGGCGAGCGGAGGGGCTCGGCCGCCTAAGGATTGCGTTCCTCGGTACTCGTGGGCTTCACCGCCAGCACTGCGCACGGCGCCTTCTGCACCACGCGCTCGGCGATGCTGCCGAGGAGCAGGTGCTTCAGGCCGGTGTGGCCCCGGGTTCCGATCACGATCAGGTCGGCGTCGATCTCGGCGGCCGCGTCCTCGATGACGGTGGCCGGGTAGCCCTCGCGGACCAGGACCTCGCAGCGCAGGCCGGCCGCGCGCGCGCGCTCCGCGTAGCGGCCCAGACTTTCTTCGGCCTCGGTCTTCACCGCGGTCCAGAAGTCCGCCGGCAGGTAGGCGCCTTCGAGCTGCTGGAACTCCACCGGCGGGTGGTAGGCGTGCAGCAGGGTCAGGCCGCTGCCGTGCTCCTCGGCCAGGTGGACGGCCCACTCCAGCACGGCATCCGCGTGCTCGGAGAAGTCCAGGGGAACCAGGATCTCGCGCACTTGGACGGTCATGGACAACAGCCTGCACCTTCCCGCGGCGCTTCGTAAAGCCCTTTGCGGGCTCCCGGCCGGGGGCTACCGTGTCGGTCCGCGGCGCCTGCCGGCGCCGTTTCCGGGGCCGTAGCTCAATTGGGAGAGCGCCGCGTTCGCAACGCGGAGGTTGGCGGTTCGATCCCGCTCGGCTCCACCAGGCCTACAGGCGGGCGGCCCCGGAGCCGCCCGCGGGAAGCGACGGCCCAGCGTGCCCAAGAGTCTCCAGGCCCTGATCGACCGGCACATCCAGCGCGGTGAGCTGATGCGCCGGGCCGCCGCGGCCCCGCCGCCGCCCTGCCTGGCCCTCTCGCGCCTCCCGGGCTCAGGGGGCGAGGACCTGGGACGCCGGGTGGCCGTGCGCCTGGGGTACGAGTTCTACGGAATCGAGCTCGTGGACCGGATCGCCGGCGAGGCGGGCGTGCGCCGGCAGCTGGTGGAGGCCCTGGACGAGCACGTGCGCGTGGCCGCCGAGCGCTATGATCGGCGAGCACGGCGGCGCCGTGCTGCTGGGCCGCGGAGCGCCCTACGTGCTGCGCCCCGAGCGCACGCTCCGGGTGCTGCTGGTGGCGCCGCGGGACGTGCGGCTGGCCCGCCTGGCCGAGTCGCGCGGCATCGAGCCCGGCGCGGCGGAGGAGCGGCTCGCCCACGAGGAGCGAGAGCGCCGCCAGTTCATGCGCCACCACTTCCACGTGGATCCCGACGACCCGGCTCTCTACGACGTCACGCTGAACACCGCCACGCTCGGCGCCGACGGAGCCGAGGCGTTGTTGCTGCGCGCCTTCGAGCAGCGCTTCCCGGCCGGCTCCGCGCGCAGCGCGCGCGCGTAGTCGGCCAAGCCGCTACGCGACCAGGGCGATGGCGGCGCCGGCCAGGAGCGCGCCGTCCACCACGACCAATCCGTAGCGCTCGCCCTCGCGGAAGAGCCCGATCGCCAGCGCCG
>JAFDET010000375.1 GCA_019310195.1 Deltaproteobacteria bacterium | reverse complement strand
GGGTACACCCGGCCCAGAGCCAGGTCGCTGGGCGTCACCCGGTCCGCCAGGGCGCGGGCCGAGACGAAGAACATCTCGTCGGTCACACGGCTGGCCTGGCTGGCGATGGCGCCCAGCCCCACGCCGGGGAAGATGTAGGCGTTGTTGCCCTGGCCGGGCACGAAGGTCTTGCCCTGATAGTCCACCGGCGCGAAGGGGCTGCCGCTGGCGAAGATGGCGCGGCCGTCGGTCCACTCGTAGGCCTGCTGGGCGGTGCACTCGGCCTTGGAGGTGGGGTTCGACAGCGCGAAGACCATGGGGCGCTCGCAGTGCCGCGCCATGGCCTCCAGGATCTCGCGGGTAAACGTGCCGGGTATCCCCGAGACACCGATCAGCGCCGTCGGACGCAGGCGCTCCAGCGCGCTGGCCAGGTCCGGCAGGAACTCGTGATCGTGAGCGTAGGGCCTCTTGTGCTCCACCAGATCCGTGCGCGAGCGGACCACCAGCCCCTTGGAATCGAGGAACCAGCAGTGCTCGCGGGCCTCCTGCTCGGGAACGCCTTCGTCCATCAGCGCCGCGGCGATGTTGTCGGCGATGCCGATGCCCGCCTCGCCGGCGCCCAGGAAGACGAAGCGCTGGTCCTGCAGCGTTCCACCGGAGATGCGCAGGGCGGAGTAGATCCCGGCCAGGATCACTGCGCCGGTTCCCTGGATGTCGTCATCGAAGCAGCAGACGCGCTCGCGGTAGTGCTCCAGCAGGCGGAAGGCGTTGGCGTTGCCGAAGTCCTCGAGCTGGAGCACCGCGCGCGGGAAGGTCTCCTGGACGGCGTCCACGAACTCGTCCACCAGCGCGTCGTAGGCCTCGCCGCGCAGCCGGCGCTGGGGGGTGCCGATGTAGAGCGGGTCCCGGAGCAACTCCTCGTTGTTCGTCCCCACGTCCAAGGTCACCGGGAGGCACCGGGTCGGGTGGATGCCGGCGCAGGCCGTGTAGAGAGCCAACTTGCCGACGGGGATGCCCATGCCGTTGGCGCCCAGGTCGCCCAGCCCCAGGATGCGCTCGCCGTCCGTTACCACGATGATGCGCACGTCCCGGTGGGGCCAGTTGTCGAGCAACGTGCGGATGCGGCCCCGGTCCTCTACGGAGACGAAGAGACCGCGGGGGCGGCGGAAGATGTTGCCGTAGGCCTGGCAGGCCTGGCCGACCGTGGGCGTGTAGATGAGCGGCATCATCTCGTCCAAGTGGTCCACGATCACCCGATAGAAGAGCGTCTCGTTGCGGTCCTGGAGCGACGCCAGGTAGATGAAGCGCTCCAGGTCGGTCGTCTTGAGCCGCAGGTGCTCGCGGACTCGCATCACCTGGGTCGCCTGGTCGTGGATGCGCGGCGGCAGCAGTCCGCGCAGGCCCAGCGCGTCGCGCTCCTTCTCGTCGAAGGCGGTCCCCTTGTTGCAGACCGGGTCGTGGAGGAGGCGGACGCCGCGCTGGATCTCGGGGGTGCTCATGGCCGCAGTATCGGGAATGGATTGGACTTGCGCAGGGGGGGCGGCGCCGGCTCGGAGAGGCGGCCAGGCGACCCTCCGCGACGGCGCCCGGCAGCGCCTCGCTGCCATGGCTAGAGTCCCGGTCCGCACGGGAGGCGATCGTGAAGCTGGGACTCACCCTCTTCTGCACGGACCGAAGCATGAGCCCGCTGGAGCTGGCCGTGGAGGCGGAGCAGCGGGGCTTCCACTCGCTCTACATCCCCGAGCACACCCATATCCCCACCAGCCGGCGCACCCCTCCGCCCACCGGCGACGCCGAGCTGCCGGAGGAGTACAAGCGCACCCTGGACCCGCTGGTGGCCCTGGGCGGGGCCGCGGCGGTGACCTCGTCGATCCTGCTGGGAACGGGCATTGCGCTGGTGGCCCAGCACGACACCCTGGCGCTGGCCAAGGCGATCGCGACCCTGGACCACCTGTCGGGCGGCCGCTTCGTGCTGGGCATTGGCTACGGGTGGAACGAGGACGAGATGGAGCACCACGGGGTCGCCTACAAGCAGCGGCGAGCGGTGGTGCGCGAGAAGATGCTGGCCATGCAGGCCCTGTGGTCCCAGGAGATCGCCGAGTTCCACGGCGAGTTCGTCGACTTCGCGCCCAGCTGGAGCTGGCCCAAGCCCGTGCAGCAGCCGCGGCCGCGGGTGCTGCTGGGTGGCGGCGCCGGACCCAAGCTGTTTGCGCACATCGCCGAGTACGCCGACGGCTGGCTGCCCATCGGTGGCGGCGGCCTCCGATCGGCCCTGCCGGAGCTGCGCCGCGCCTTCGAGGAGCGGGGCCGGGATCCCGAGACGCTCCACGTGGTGCCCATGGGCGTATTGCCCGACCCGGAGAAGCTGGACTACTACCGCTCGATCGGTGTCACGGAGTGCGTGCTGCGCCTTCCGTCGGAGACCCGAGACGAGCTCCTGCCCCGCCTCGACGCCTTCGCCCACCACCTGGAAGAAAGCTAAGGAACCAGCGGGACAGTCCCGCTGGTTCCGGAACTAGCGGGACTGTCCCGTAGGTTTCTTGGTTAGGGCAGCTGCTCCAGCCAGTCGCTGTTCTCGAGCCAGCGCGTGCGCAGCGCCTCCAGCAGGCCGGAGAGTTCGAGCGCGCCGACGGTGTTCTCCAGGAAGTTCACCAGCAGGGCGTCGCCCGG
>JAFDET010000128.1 GCA_019310195.1 Deltaproteobacteria bacterium | reverse complement strand
TGGTGCCCGCGTTGTTCACCAGCACATCGATGGCCAGGCCGCGCTCGTCGAGCGTCGTGGCCAGGGCGTCGATCTCCTCGGCGCGGCTCACGTTGGCGGGCACGACCGTGGCGTCTCGCCCCAGTGCACGAACCTCCTCGGCAACCGCTTCCAGATCCGCGGGCTTGCGCGACGAGAGCACCAGGTCCGCGCCGTGCTCGGCGAACCCCAGGGCGATGGCGCGGCCGATGCCGCGCGAGGCGCCGGTGACGAGGGCGGTCTTTCCGGAAAGGGAAAAACGTTCGCGAATCACCACTGCAATCCTCCGTTCTGACTGCGTTTTCGGCAGTCTAACCTTTTCACGCGGCGCTGCATTCGCTAACACTCAACCGTCGAATCCAGGAGCACTCGCGTGGAAGTCATCCAGCACGACGTCGTCGTCGTCGGGGGCGGGGCCGCAGGCATCCGGGCCGCCATCGCCGCCATCGAGGAAGACCCGAACATCACCGTAGCGATGGTGTCCAAGGTCTACCCCATGCGGAGCCACACGGTCTCCGCCGAGGGCGGGGCCGCCGCGATCGCCCGCGCAGACGACAGCCTGGAGATGCACGGGTACGACACCGTGAAGGGCTCCGACTTCCTCGCCGACCAGCACGTCATCGAGTACTTCGTAGAGGAGGCTCCCAAGGAGCTCACCCTCCTGGAGCACTGGGGCTGCCCCTGGAGCCGCAACGAAGACGGCAGCGTGGCGACCCGGGCCTTCGGCGGCATGACCACCAAGCGCACCTGGTACGCGGCCGACAAGGTCGGCTTCCACATGCTGCACAGCCTCTTCCAGCACTCGATGCAGTTCGACCGCATCGTGCGCTACGACGAGCGCTTCGTGACGCGCCTGCTGGTCGACGACGGGTCGGTGCGGGGCGTGGTGGCGCTGGACATCCGCAGCGGCGAGTTGCAGATCATCCTGGGCCGGGCCGTGATCCTGGCCACCGGCGGCGCCGGCAAGTGCTTCCCCTTCACCACCAACGGCAACATCAAGACCGGCGACGGCATGGCGTTGGCCTACCGGGCCGGGGTGGGCCTGAAGGACATGGAGTTCGTCCAGTACCACCCCACCGGCCTGCCGGGCACGGGCATCCTGATTACCGAGGCGACCCGGGGCGAAGGCGGCCACCTCAAGAACAGCGAGGGCGAGCGTTTCCTCGTCCAGTACGACTACGGCGTCGGCAACAAGGCGGAGCTCGGCCCGCGCGACATGATCTCCCGGGCCATCATCCAGGAATTCGAGGCGGGCCGCGGCATGGAGGGGCCCTACGGCCAGTTCGTGCACCTGGACCTCACTCACCTGGGGGAGGCCAAGCTGATGGAGCGGCTGCCGTTCGTACTGGAGCTGGCGCGCACGTACATCGGCGTCGATCCGGTCACCCAGCCCATCCCGATCCGGCCGGTCGTTCACTACATGATGGGCGGCGTGGACACCAACATCGACGGCGCCACCGACCTGCCGGGGCTGTACGCGGCCGGCGAGGTGGCCTGCGTAGGGCTCAACGGCGCCAATCGGCTGGGCTCCAACTCGTTGACAGAGTGCCTGGTCTTCGGCGCCCGCTCCGGACGTTGCGCTGTGGCCTACGCCCGCGGCTCCAGCGCCGGCGACGAGGCGGCGCTGCGCCGGCAGGCCGAGGAAGAGGGTGCGCGCATCGACGCCCTGCGCGGCAAGCAGAAGGGCGGCGAGAAGCTCGCCCAGGTGCGGCGCGAGATGCAGGACGCCATGGAGGACGGCTGCGGCGTCTACCGCGAGCAGGCCAGCATGGATGCGGCCTGCCGCACGCTGGCCCAGCTGAAGGGCCGCTACGCCGACCTGGTGCTCGAGGACCAGAGCAAGGTCTTCAACACCGAGCTCATTACCGCACTCGAGCTGGGCGCGATGCTGGACGTGGCCGAGTCCGTGGCCGTCTCCGCCGCCCAGCGCCAGGAGTCGCGCGGGGCCCACACGCGCAAGGACTTCACCACCCGGGACGACCAGAACTGGCTGCACCACACGATGTGCTTCTTCGATCCCGCGGGCCCGCGGATCGATCGCAAGCCGGTGAAGCTGGGACACTGGGAGCCCGAGGAGCGCAAGTACTGATGAGCGAGCAGGGCGCAAGGAAGACGTTCGTCGTCACTCGCTTCGATCCCGACAAGGACGAAGTGCCGAAGACGCAGACCTACGAGATACCGGTCCAGTCCGACTGGAAGGTCCTCGATGCGCTCAACTACATCAAGGACGAGGTGGACCCGACGCTCTCGCACCGCTGGTCGTGCCGCATGGCCGTCTGCGGAAGCTGCGGGATGATGGTCAACGGCGAGCCCAAGCTCACCTGCAAGGTCAGCCTGGCCGAGTACGGCGACACCGTCGAGGTAGCTCCGCTCTCGAACTTCCCCGTGGTCCGGGACCTGGTGGTGGAGCTCGATGGCTTCATGGATCGCTTCCAGGCGGTGAAGCCCTGGATCATCCGGGCCAAGGAGAAGGCGGTCGAGGAGGGGACCTACCGTCAGTCGCCCCAGGAGCTGGCCGACTTCAAGCAATTCAGCATGTGCATCAACTGCATGCTCTGCTACGCGGCCTGCCCGGTGGTCGGCAACGATCCCCACTTCCTCGGGCCGGCGGCCGTCGCCCTGGGCCACCGCTACAACATGGACAGCCGCGACGAGGGTGCGTCGGAGCGCAACCAGGTCCTGCTGAAGGAGGGCGGGGTCTTCTCGTGCTCCTACGCCAACGAGTGCAGCGAGG
Organism: Deltaproteobacteria bacterium; assembly: GCA_019310195.1. Lineage (GTDB taxonomy): Bacteria > Myxococcota_A > UBA9160 > UBA9160 > JAFDET01 > JAFDET01. Next base: position 5,939 of record JAFDET010000128.1, on the reverse strand, counting down.
TCTGCCCCAAGAGCGTGGATCCGGCCGCGGCGATCCAGCAGGGCAAGGCCCTGTCGCTGGTGGACTGGGCCAAGGGCCTGGTGCTGCCGCGCGGGGGAGGGGAGTAGTCATGCCGCGCATGGCCCATCCGCAGACGCTGCAGCCGTCCAAGCCGGGCTCCACCCGGACGGCGGCGGCCGAGATGCCCACCAAGTTCCCGACGGGCGGCCGCTACCTGTCCTACATGGCCTTCGGCGCCACGGCGTTTTTCTACCTGATCGTGGCGCTGCAGGTGCTGCGCATGGTGCTGGCACTGGCCGCCGGGCCCGAGGCCTGGGACCGGGTGCTGGTCAGCTTCCAGCATCCGCTCTACCTGGGGTTCCACGCCATCACGCTCGCGGTGCTGCTGTGGGCCGGCTGGCGCTTCCTGATCAAGCTCTCGGCCAAGGCACAGCCCAAGAAGATCGGGCCGCTGCGCCCGCCGCCGGTCCAGGCGATTCCGCCCCTGATGGGCGTCCTCTGGCTGGGCGCCAGCGCGCTGGTGATCATCGTGCTCTGGGGGGTCTTCCCGTGAAAACGCTGATCGAGAAGATCGAACCGTTCATCTGGGTTCTCTTCGGAGCGGGCTTCATGGTGGGCTCGCTGCTGCTGCCGGCGTGGGTATTCACGTTCGGGATCGCGCAGCCCCTGGGCTGGGTGCCCGAGGGCGCCCTGGCCTTCGAGCGCGTCCACGCCCTGGCCAGCAACCCCATCGGGCGGCTGCTGCTGCTGGCGCTGATTGCCCTTCCCCTGTGGAACGCGGCCAATCACCTGCGCCACTTCTCCATCGACCTGGGCGGCTACGAGCGCGACGGCGCCGTGGCGCCGCTCCTCTACGCGGGGGCTGCGGTGCTGTCGGTGGTCGCCATCGTCGCGGTCGTCCAGCTCTAAGCTGCGGCCGTGAGCCCGTCGCTCACGTGCCTGCTGCTGTTCGTGGCGTGGACCGTCGCGCTGCTGCTCTCGGTGGGGGCGCTGCGGGTCTGGCGCGTGCAGACCGGTGTGGCGCGGCCCGGCGACTTCCCCGCCGGCGTTCCCCATGGCGGCGGGCGCTACTGGCGCCTGAACCGCGCCCATCTGAACTGCGTGGAGTTCCTGCCCCTGTTCGCGGCCGTGGTCCTGACCGGCGCCGTCCTCGGCGTGGACAACGACTGGGTCGACCGGCTGGCCGTGGCGATCGTGGCGGCGCGCGTGGGTCAGTCTCTGACCCACGTGGCATCCGGCGGCGGCCACGCAGTCCTGGTGCGCTTCACCTTCTTCACGGTCCAGGTGCTGAGCTTGATCGCGATGGGGGTGATCGTGGCCAGCCACGGCTAGCGTTGCACTGTGGCCGGCCGTCTGCTCGAAGACATCCGCATCCTGGATCTGACGCGCGTGGTGGCGGGCCCCTTTGCCACCGCGGTCCTGGCCGACCTGGGTGCCGACGTCATCAAGGTCGAGCGGCCGGGCACCGGTGACGACTACCGCTACGGGCCCTCGCAGAAGGGCCAGACCTCGCTCTCGTTCCAGAACACCAACCGCGGCAAGCGTTCCATCACCCTGGACCTGCGCGACGCCGAGGGGCGCGAGCTGTTCCTGCGCCTGTGCGAGCGCGCTGACGCGGTGGTGGAGAACTTTCGCGCCGGCTACCTGGAGCGCATCGGCCTGGGCGCCGACGTCCTGCACGCGCGCAACCCGCGCCTGGTGGTGGCCTCGCTGTCGGGCTTCGGCGCAACGGGGCCGCGCGCCGGGCAGGCCTCGTATGACATCGTCGCCCAGGCCACGGGCGGTTTCCTGGCCATGACCGGCTTCCCCGACGGCCCGCCGGTGCGCGGCGGCGGCGCGCTGGCCGACTTCGTCGGCGGTCTCTACCTGGGGCTCGGCCTCCTGGCCGGCCTGCGGGATCGTGACAACAGCGGTTGCGGGCGCGTCCTGGACCTGTCGAACCAGGACGCCATGTTCGCCATCACCGACTCCTGGGTCACCATCGCCCAGGGGTTGGGCGTCGAGGCGGAGCGCACCGGCAACCAGCACCCCTTCACCGCGCCCTACGACTGCTTCGAAGCGCGCGACGGCTGGGTCGTGGTGGGCACCGCCAGCAACAAGCTCTTCCGGCGGCTGTGCCAGGCGGTCGATCGCCCGGAGCTCGCGAGCGACGAGCGCTTTCGCAGCCATCGCGGACGCTCGGCCCGGCGCGGTGAGATCAACGGCATCGTGGGCGACTGGATTCGCGAGCGGAGCTGCGAGCAGGTGCTGGCCGCCCTGGGCCCCGACGGCGCCGACGTGCCCTGTGCGCGCGTCGCGCGCCCCGACGAGCTGGTGGAGGATCCGCAGCTTCGGGCCCGCGGCATGATCGAGCGGCATCCCCACCCGACCGTGGGCGAGGTGGTCTTCCACGGCAACCCGCTGCGCTTCTCGGGCGCCGAGCCACGGGAGCGCGCCCTGGCGCCGGACCTGGGCCAACACAACGCCGAGATCTTCGCCGAGATCGGGGTCGATGCGGCGGACCTGGAGCGGCTGGCGGGGAAGGGCGTGGTTTGAGGGATCGCGTTCTCGTCGGTCTCCTCGTCCTGGCCGCAGTGCTGTACGGCGTGGGGATCGACTGGGGCCTGCCCTGGAACATCTCCTGGTCGATCGACGACCTCTCTCCCTGGAAGCCGCTGTCGCTTCCCTGGCGCTGGTTCGAGTCCTGGAACAAGTACCCCTACCTGCACTGGTTCCTCTCCCTGGCCCTGTACGCACCGGTTCTGGCGTGGCTGGCGGTCACGGGAGGCCTGAACGTCGACTGCCTGCCCACCATCGAGCCCTGGGAAGGCTGTTTCAGCGACGCCCACGCTGCGCCCACGGTCCTGATGCTGCTGACGCGGCTGCTTTCGGCGGCGATGGCCCTGGGCTGCATCGCCTTCGTGTATGCCCTGGCCCGCGAGCTGACCGGCGATCGCCTGGCGGCGCGCCTGGCGGCCGCCCTGGCGGCGGTCACCTCGGTGCTGGTGCTCTACGCACACCTGGGGAATCTGGATGTTCCGGTGACGTTCTGGTTCACGGGCTCGCTGCTCTTCGCCGCGCGAATTGCGCGCCGCGCGGTGCGGCGTGACTATGCGCTCTTTGGCCTCTTCTCCGCCTGCGCGCTGACCACCAAGGATCCCATCCTCGGCGCCTACCTCGGGACCGGCCTGGGGCTGCTGGCGGTCCACCTGCGTCGCGGCGGACGGCTCTTCGACCGCAACCTGCTCACGCTGCTGGGCGTGCTGCTGGTGGTGTACGGCGCCGTGCAGAACGTGCTGTTCAACTTCGAGGGTTTCCTCGATCACTGGCGCTTCTGGCTGCCCACCGGTGAGTTCATCCAGGGCGAGCGTGGGAGCTCGCCCGGCCTGCTGCACACGGCCCGGCGGATTGCCGAGTCCTGGGTGTCGGGAACGGGGGCGCCGATCGCGCTGCTCTGCGTCGCCGGTGGCGTCGGCGCCCTGGGGCTGCGGCGGCGCGTGGCGCTGCTCTGGATCCCCATCGTCTCCTACCTGCTGGTGTCGGTGTTGCTCTCGGCCTTCGCGGCCGAGCGCATCCTGCTCCCCGTGGTGGTGGTGGCCGCGGTCTTCGGCGGCTGGCTGGGTGCGCATCTGCTCCGGCTGCCGCGCGGGCGGACGGCGGGCGGCGCGGTGGTTGCGGGCGCGCTTCTCCACGGCCTGCTCTACTCGGTCCACATCGACGGGCTCCTGGTCCGCGACGGCCGCTACACCGCCGAGGCGTGGTTCGCGTCCTCCTTCGAAACGGCCCTGCGCGTCGCTTCCTGCAGCGCGCCGGTGGATCTGCCGCGCCTGGATCGCCAGGGCATCCTCATCGAGTGGGTGCCCCACGACGAGGACTGCGCCGCCGGGCTCGCGCGACTCTCGCCGGACCGGCTGCTGGTCAGCTCGGCGTCGCCCCGCGGTCACTGGCGCGATCCCACCGGCTGGCGCCTGGTGTGGGAAGGCACCGGGCACTCGCCACTGGAGCGCTGGTTTCCGTCGCCCTACTCCTGGCTCAACCCGCGGATCCGCGTGCTGGAGCCGGAGGCGGATCCTACTCCGCGTCGTGGAAGATGACGCCCAGGGTGCAGCGCTTGCCCGCACGGACGCGGCTCACCCCGTGGCGCACCGCTGCGCGATAGGGGCCGCGTGCGCCCTCCACGGGCCTTTCGGCGTTCGGGAACAGGATCATCTCGCCCTGGCGGAGCCCGATCGCGTCGCCGCGCGACTGTGCGCGCGGGCGCTGCTCCACCAGCAGGAACTCGCCGCCCTCGAAGTCGCGGCCCGGCCGCGAAAGCAGCACCGCCGCCTGTAGTGGGAATGCGATGCGCCCGTAGCGATCCTGATGGAGGCAGTTGTAGCCGCCGCGTTCGTAGCGCAGCAGCAGCGGCGTCGGGCGCGGTTGGCCGGCTTCGTGGCACCGGGACAGGAACGGACGCAGGCGCGCGGGGAAGGCCGGCTCGCGCCCCAGGCGTCGCCACCAGTCGTTGGCGATGGGTGCCAGGCGCGCGTAGAGCTGCTGGCGCAGCGTGCGCACGGGCGCGGGCAGGGGCGCGGCGAAGTAGCGGTACACACCTTCGCCGTAGCGGCGCGGCCCCATCTCGATCTCCGAACGAAAGCGCGCGCTGTCCCAGAGCCCGGCCAGTGTGCGGCACTCCGCCGCGTCGAAGATCGGTCCTGCCGTGGCGTGGCCGTGGGCGTCCAGGTCGGCTCGGATCCGGCGCCAGTCCAGCTCGTTGATGCGTTTCGGTAACGGGTGGTTCATGGATGGAATCGCCAGCGGTTCACCCCAACGAGTGCGGCGAAAAACAGGCGGTGTGTGATTTCACCCCGGTGCAGACGGGGCCGCTTCGTATGCCGCATGGGGTTGCCCGGGAGGGACGGTACACAGTCGGCTCGCGCGGGGGAGCAGGATCGCCTGCTCCAGACCCAGCGCCTCGAAGCCATCAGGGGGGCTCGGGTTCTTGGGACCGCACGTGGCTGGAAAACCTGGCAACCGACCCTTGCACTGCGGAAGTGGGGCTAGAAGCCCGGCCGAAAAGTAGCCAACGCTGCCCCCGTGGCGGATAGAATGCGTTTCGGGGGGAGTGAGGGATGCTGGGTCACCAATCGCCGCAGGGCGATTTCTTTCGGCCGGACCATGCGCTGCGCGGGCACGTGGGCGAGGGCTCGTTCTACGGGCTGCTCGCGGAGCAGGGCCGCACGTGGTTCCGGGACGAGGACTTCGCTGCGTTGTACCGGGAGGACTTCGGACGCCCGAGCGTGCCGCCTTCGCAGCTGGCCGTTGCGCTTCTCTTGCAGGCGCACGATTCCGTCTCGGACGAGGAAGCCATCGCTCGCAGCGCCTACGACCTGCGCTGGAAGGTGGCGCTGGGCTTGGAGCTGGACGAGAAGCTCTGCGCGAAGAGCACGCTGCAGCGCTTCCGAGCCCAGCTGGTGCTCCACGAGGCGACGGGCCAGATCTTCGATCGCGGGGTTGAGGCGTGCCGCGCGGCCGGCCTGCTGAAGCGCACGACGCTCTCCGCCGCCATCGACACGACGCCCATTCTGGGACGCGGCGCGGTCCGCGACACCTACAACCTGGTCTCGGATGGGATCCGGCAGGTCGTGGACGAGGCCTGCCGGCTCAAGGGCTGGGAGCGCGAGGAGATCGTGGAGGCCGAGGGCCTGAGCCGGCATTTTGCGGCCAGCTTCAAAGGCAGCCTCGAAGTCGACTGGAGCGATGCGGCGGAGCGGCGGGCGGTCGTCGGCCAGCTCGTGGCCGACGCGCGCGTCACGCTGGCCCTCGCGGCGCGGGCTCTGCGCGGCTATGCGAAGGACGCCGCGCCGACGCAGGCCCTTCGCGAGGCGCAGCATCTGCTGGCCCAGTTGCTGGTCCAGGACATCGACGAGGAGCCGGAAGACGGGGGTGGCCCCTCGATCCGGCGCGGGACGGCGAAGGAC
>JAFDET010000374.1 GCA_019310195.1 Deltaproteobacteria bacterium | reverse complement strand
CGCTTGGTGCCCGCCAGCGACAGCACCAGCAGCGCGGGAAGCGTAGTCGCGGCTACGAAACGCAGCCCCTCGGCGGCGCGGGTGTCCAGGCTCGGCAGGGTGCGCCGGGCCGACAGGGCGGCGAGCAGCGTGATCGGCGTCCACGGCAGCAGGTCCGCGGGAAGCTGGCGCAGGTAGTACCAGAAAGGGCGCTCGTGGCCGCCGCTGTAGCCCGCCGCGTCCGGCAGGAAGCGGCCCAGCTGGTTGGCCACGAGGAAGCTGTGCAGGGCCTCGGCGCCGGCCTCGGTCTGCAGCCGCCACAACCACAGGGCCGCGGCTCCGGCCACGAGCAGCGGACCCCAGAGCAGGTGCAGCCCCAGGCTCTCGCGCACGCGCCGGGTCCAGAGCAGGTGGACGCCGATCCCCAGCGCGGGAAGGCCCACGCCGATGGGGCCCTTGGCCAGGAAGGCCAGGGCCAGGGCCACGTACACGCCCAGCCAGCGACCGTGGGCGAAGCAGGCCAGGGCGGCCGTGGTGGAGGCCAGCAACGCCATGTCCACGATGACCCAGTGGCTGGCGGAGAAGAAGCCGTAGGTCGTCAGCAGGACCAGGCCGGCCAGGGCGGCCGCCTCCTGGCTGAAGAAGCGCCTGCCCATGGCGAATGTGGCGGCCAGGGTCAGCAGGCCAAAGAGCGCGGAGGGCAGCCGCGCCAGGCCCGCGCTGGTGCGCCCGCTGGCCTCGTAGACGGCGGCCTGGGCCCACCAGGCCAGCGGCGGCTTCTCCAGGAAGGGCTGGCCGGAGAGCCGCGGCACGGCCCAGGAGTGCGACTCCCACATCTCGCGGCCGATTCCGGCCACGCGCGGCTCGTCCGGGGTCCAGAGCTCGTGATTTGCGATGCCGGCGAAGCTGACCAGGACGCCCGCCACGAGGAGCGCGATGCGGTGCACGAACCGCAGCTAGCACAGCGCCCCCGCAGCGCGCTATAGCCGCTGCGTGTCGGGACGTCTCGTCGCGGCGTCGGCTCTCGCGGTGCTCCTCACCCTCTGTGTGGGGATCTTCGACCACGAGATCTGGTCGCCTACCGAGCCCGCAGTGGCGGGCGTGGCCTGGAACATGGTCGATCGAGGCCACTGGGCCGCCCCGATGATCGGCGACGCCCTCTACCTGGAGAAGCCACCGCTCTACTACTGGCTGGGGGCGCTCGCCTGCTCCGCGGGGGGGCGACTGGACGCGGGCCTGCTGCGCCTGCCCGCGGCGCTGGCGGGGCTGGGCGCGCTGGCCCTGGTGGGCTGGATCGTGCGCCGGCGCCACGGCGACGATGCGGCCGCGGTGGCGGTGCTGCTGGGCGCCACGGCGATCCCGATCCTGGAACTCGCCCACCGGGCTACGCCCGACGTCCTGGCGCTCTTCTTCGCCTTCCTCGGCTTCGCGTTGTACGCGCGGGGATCGCGCTGGGACTGGGCGCTCGCCGCCGCCTTGGCCGCGTCCTTCTACGCCAAGAACTTCTTCGTGCTCTTCGTGGTGGCGCCGCCCATCGCGCTGGACCTGCTGCTGCAGCGGGAGTGGCGCCGCGCCCTGCGGCTGGGCTTCGCGACGCTCGGCTTCTCGGCGTTGTTCATCGCGCCCTGGGCCCTGGCGCTTCACGCCGCGGGCGGGGATGAAGCGCTGCGGGTCGTCTTCGTGGACAACACCCTGGGCCGCCTGGTGGACGTGGCGCCCGACGCGTGGCCTTCCATGGGACCCCTCAACGACGCCTGGACGGCCGAGCGCGACGGGCCGCTGTGGACGTATCTCCTGTACCTGCCGGCCATCGCGGCGCCCTGGACCCTGGCCGCCGTGGCCGCGCTGCCGCTGCTGTACCGCCGCGCGGGGCGCGACGCGCACCGGCGCTTCCTCGGTATCGCGTTGCTGACGGTGCCCCTGGTGCTGACCCTGGCCTCGTCGCGCAACAGCGCGTATCTGCGTCCGCTGGCCTGGGTTCCGCTGCTGGCCGTGGCGGAGCTTCTGGTGAGTCCGCTGCGCCGTTGGCAGCGCGTGTTGCTGGAGGTGAACCTGGGACTCGTTCTCGCGGCCGTCGCGGGCGTTGCTGCGGCGATCGCAGTGCGCTTCGGGGGAGCGATGGCCGTGGGCTGGGCGGTCTGCTGCGTAGCGGCAGCGGTCTTCGTCGCGCGCCGGCAGCGCAACCCGTTCGGCGTCGCAGCGTTTGCGGCGGCCGGCCTGGCCGGAAGTCTGTTCGTGGCGGTGCCCCACATCGACGCCGAGCGCAGCACCGCGGCGTTCTTCGCTGCGGCTCGGGGCGAGGTCGAGGGCCGCGCGGTGTACGCGACGCGGATCGACGATCGCCGCTATCCGCTCCTCACCTGGTACCTGCGCCGGCCGGTTCCCGTGCTGGCGAGCCGTGAAGAAGCCATCGCGCGTCTGGCCGGCGGGGAGCCGGTGGGCGTGTTCGTCCCGGAAGGGCCGTACCGCCGCGGTGCCTGGGACGACGTGCCGCACCGCGCGCTGGAGGCTCCGTCGGGCAAGCGCTCCTTCGTCCTGCTCCTCAACTGACCCTGCACCCAGTGCCAGTCCTGCGTTTAGGGACGTTCCTGCATAACTGCACCGAGTACCACTCCTGAAGGAGTGGTACTCGGTGCAGTTATGCAGGAACGTCCCCCAATGCAGTTCCTGAGCGCAGGC
>JAFDET010000127.1 GCA_019310195.1 Deltaproteobacteria bacterium | reverse complement strand
AACGGCTTCTTCTGGACCGGCGTGACGGGCTTCCGCGGCTCCTACCTCACCGCGTACAACAACGGCACCTACGGCGTCTACGCCTTCGACTCGAGCGACGGGCTCTTCGAGCACTCCTACGCCTCGGCATCCCCGGACTCGGGCTTCTACGTGGGCCAGTGCCAGCCCTGCCGGACCGTGCTCACCCACGTGACGGCGGAGCGCAATGCCCTGGGCTACTCGGGCACCAATGCCGGCGGCGAGCTCTACATCGCCAGCTCGATCTGGCGCAACAACGGCTACGGCATCCTGCCCAACACGCTGGACTCCGAGCTTCTGCCACCCCAACGCGGCGCCACGGTCGTGGCCAACCTGGTGGTGGACAACAACTACGACGCCCCCTCCCCAACGCGGCGCCACGGTCGTGGCCAACCTGGTGGTGGACAACAACTACGACGCCCCCTCGCTGCCGCTCATGTACAGCGGCTTCGAGAACGGCATCAGCGTGGCCGGCGGGCTCGACAACGTGATCGAGCGCAACGTGGTGATCGGCCACCGCATGCACGGGATCGGCGTGGCGCCCTCCTACCAGCACAACTTCTGGCCCAGCCGCAACAACGTGATCCGCAACAACGTCGTGCGGCGCTCGGGCCGGGCCGACCTCTTCGTGAGCGGCCCCATGAGCGGCGGGAACTGCTTCGAGGGAAACGACTTCGAGACCAGCGCGCCGCCCGGCCTGGAGGCCTTCAATGGCTGCGGCGGACTGCGCCTGCCGCTGGGCTGGGATCTCTTCTACGCCGCGCGCGTGGTGCGGCGCGCGCTCTACGGATGGAGCGACGACTTCACGGCGCCGGACTGGAAGACCCAGCCGGCGCCCCCGCCGCAGCCGCAGATGCCCGGCGGCGCCGGCGCAGCGGTACGCCCGGCCTTCGACGTGTTCGACCGCCTGGCCTTCGACCCGGAGAAAGCCGAGCTTCCGCCGCAGGCCGCAGCCTGGCTGGACGACAGCGTCCGGGAATCGACACCCATCGAGGGGATGGGCATCTTGGGCAGCCTGCTCTGGCGCTGGTCGTACTACCTGCCCTTCGCGGGGCTCGCACTGGGCATCGGCGTTGCGGTGCGAGGCCGCCTCCGACGCGGCACGCTGATCTTCCTGGGAAGCGTGCTCTTCACACTGCTCCTGGCCATCCTCGGCGGCTGGCTCCACTCCGGAGTTCCGGGGTGAGCCTGCGCCGCCGCGATCTGCTGCGCCGCAGCCTGGCCGGTGCGGCCGGCGCGGCGGGCGCACTCTTCGGACGCAAGGCGGCGGCGGAAGAGAACGCGCCGCCGAGCTACCCCGCAGGCCCGCATCCCGGCCACGCCCTGCCCGAGCCGGTCGTGCACAGCCCCTACGGCGGACCGGCGACACCGCCCGCCCATCTCTCGGCCGCTTCGCTCGACGCGCTGCTGGTGCCGCCTCCGCCCGACCCCTCCGGCGCCACCCGCACGCGCGAGGTGCCGATCTGGGTGAACGAGCAGCCCATCGAGGTGGCCCACGACGTGCGCTTCCACGCCTGGACCTACAACGGAAGCGTGCCCGGCCCCGTGCTGCGCGCGACCGAAGGCGACGAGCTTTCGGTGAGCTTCCGCAACCTGGGCATGCACCCCCACAACCTGCACTTCCACGGGCGCCACGACATCGAGCACGACGGCTGGCAGCCCATCCCGGCGGGAGGAAGCGAGACCTATCGCATCCGCGCCGAGCCTTTCGGCCTCCACCCCTACCACTGCCACGCCCTGCCCGTCTCCCAGCACATCGCGCGTGGGCTCTACGGCGCGTTCATCGTGGATCCGCCGGGCGGCCGTCCGCCCGCCCACGAGTTCGTCCTGGTGCTATGCGGCTTCGATCTGGACGGCGACGGACGCAACGAGCTCTACGCCTGGAACGGCGTGGCGGGCTTCTTCACGCGCTTCCCGATCAAGGTTCCCGCCGGCGACCTGGTCAGGCTCTACGTGCTCAACATGGTGAGCGGCGACCCGGTCGCCTCCTTCCACCTTCACGCCGAGACCTTCGACGTCTACCGGAGCGGAACGGGCCTGGAGCCCGACGAGCACACCGACGTGGTGACCCTGGGCCAGGCCGAGCGCGCCATCCTGGAGTTCCGCCTGCCGCGCCGCGGCCGCTACATGTTCCACCCCCACCAGGTCCACATGGCCGAAGCCGGCGCCATGGGTTGGTTCGCCGCCATCTAGAGGGGGTGTCGCGCGGGCGACAGCCCTCGCGCTCCCCATCCCATACCCTGCGAGGTGGCACTTCCACGGGAGGAACCGCCATGGATCGCGAAGCCGTTCTCGCCTGGTTGAAGGACCACCCCGCCGCTGTTCACGGGGATCCCACGCAGCTCATGGAGCGCTTCGAAAAGGAGGTCCGCCGGCACGCGGAGCAGCACGCATGGCGCGCCGCGAAGGCTCACGTGGACGACCGCATGCACGAGTGGGAGCAACAGTGGGGGTACCACTCTTCCGAAGCCTACGCGGCCAAGCAGGTCTGCCCCGAGCTGGCGCGCGAGCTGAAGCGCATGGAGCCCCACTTCGAGAAGGGGGACGAGCCTCAGCTGGTGGGCGAAGGGTTGTTCGGCACGCTCGAGCCCGATGCGCGGATACTGGTCGGGGACTGGATCCGGGAGGTGGCCAACGACGTCGAGCACCGGATCTGGCAGCAGGTCGTGCAGTACACGCAGGACCGCGGCCGCGGCCTGGTGCGCGAGGGCCGCGTGTCCGAGGACACCAACTGGGACCGCACCGCCGCGTTCCAGCAGCAGGCCGCCCGGGTCGCGAAGATCCTCGTGGACGAGCTCGAGGCGCACACCCCGCCCGACGCCTGACGGAGTTCGCGGTCAGGTGCGGCCGACAGGCGCGCTTCGGATCGGCAGGGCGGTGTAGCGGCGGCCGCTGGCTTCGCGCAGGGCGTTGGCGATGGCGGGCGGACCCACGATGAGCGCGGTTTCGCCGGCGCCGGCGGGTGGGATGTCGCGCGGGCTGATGATCTCGATGTCGAACTCGGGCACGTCCTGGATGCGGGGGATCCGGTAGCGGTCGAAGTTCAAGGAGACGATGTCGCTCGAGCCGATCTCGACCTCTTCCGTCAGCGCCATGCCCAGCCCCCAGATCAGGTTGCCCTCGATCTGCGCCTTCAGCTGATCCGGGTTGATGGCCAGACCAACATCCTGAACGCAGCACATGCGCAGCACGCGAACGGCCCCGCTGCCCGGGTCGACGCGGACGTCGGCGCTGGCCGCCACGAAGCTGTGCTCTTCGTAGATTCCGCAGGCGTAGCCGCGCCCGACGCCGGGCCCGACGGGCAGCTCCAGCTTCCGGGCCAGCTCGCGCGTGCGGCGCAGGCAGGCGGCGAGCCGCGCGTGCTCCGCAGGCAGGTTCTCCAGGCGGAACTCCACGGGGTCCCGGTTGCGAAGTCGCGCCAGCTCGTCGATGGCGGACTCGATGGCGAAGGTGTTGGGCGTCGCACCCAGCGAGCGCCAGGCGCCCAGATCGATGGGCAGATCGACGTCATCGTACTCGACCCGCTTGCGCACGGCCGCGTACGGCGGCCGGCAGCCGCGCGCCACCCCCAGGTCGCCCATCCAGCGAGCCGGACGCAGCAGCCAGCCGGGCAGCCGCTCGCGCGCGAAAATGATGTGACCCGAGACGAAGGCATGCCACCAGTCCACCAGGCGGCCCCGGTCGTCCGCCCGGAGCTTGACCCGGTGCGTCGACGCGGGCCGGTTCCGCGCCGCCCGGAACTCGTCCTCACGCGACCACTGCACCTTGACGGGCCGGCCGGCCGCCCGCGCCAGGCGAACCGCGTCGCGTTCGACGTCGTAGTGCTCGCGCCCGCCGAAGCCGCCGCCCATGCGGCGCGCGTGAACGACGACGCGCTCCTTCGCAATTCCCAGGTCCCGCGCCGCGTGGCGCTGGATCGCCCACAGGTCCTGCGAGCCGGTCCAGATCTCGGCCCTCTCCGCGCCGTCCTCGCGGCGGACCCGGGCGACGGCGGCGCGCGGCTCCTGCATGGCGTGCGACTGCACCTGCACCTCGAAGCGTAGGTCGAGGTCCCAGGCGGGCTCGGGGCCGAAGCGATCACCCTCCGGGCTGTGCTCGAGATCGCCGCGCGCCAGCGCGGCGTCCACGTCGATCCGTTCTTCGATCGTCTGCCGATCGAACGGCGCGGGCAGCTCCCAGCGGGCGTCGAGTGCGGCGATCGCCGCGGTCACGCTTCCCGGGGTCTCGCAGACGACGCCGACGAAGCCTCGCTCGCGCTCGTCGACCACCTGCACCACGCCCGCGACGCCCCGCGCGCGCGTGTCGTCGACCCGCACGAGGCGGGCGTTCCGTGCCGGCGGCCGCAGGCAGCGCCCGAAGAGCATGCCCGGAAGCCGCACGTCGGCGCTGAAGAGCGGAGCGCCGCGGACGATCTCGGCCAGTTGGGGCGGCGCAGCGCCGCGACCGATCTGCCGGAGGGGCCGGCTCGGGTCGAAGCTGTAGAGCCGCGCCTCGGGAACCTCCCCCGGATCCAGGACGACGGGCTCGCCCCTCGCCAGGTCGCCATAGGACAGGCGGCGGCCGTCCGGAAGCGAAAAACCGCCTGCGGCATCCGCCAGCGCCGTGACCGCCACTCTCGCCTGCCGGGCGGCGCGTGCGCGCAGCACCTCGCGCAGGCCCGCCGCCGCCCGCGCCGTCGGCTCGGCGAAGAAGCGCAGGGACATGCTGCCCGCGGTGAGGACCACCTGGGGGATCTCGTTCGAGCTCGGGAAGCGCAGGTCGATGTCTTCGACGGCGATGCCCAGCTCCTCGGCCGCGATCTGCGCCAGCCCGATCGAGGCGTGCTGGCCCATCTCGGCGCGCGGGCAGAGCATCCGGCAACGGCCGTCCGGGAGGATCTGCAGCCAGGCGGCGCCCGCGTCGTCTCCGGGAATGTCGAAGCTCGGCAGGATCGAGCGCAGCGAGCGCCCGCCCAGGTAGAGGAGCGTCACGCCCGCCGCCGTCCAGCCGGTCGCCTGCAGGAGCCGACGGCGCGACAGGGAAAGCTCAACCATCGGCCGAGCCTTCCGCATCCGCCGTCGCACGGGACGCCCGCCGGATCGCAGAAAGGATGCGAGCGTAGGTGCCGCAGCGACACAGGTTGCCCGCCAGCGCCGCGGCGATGTCTGCGTCGCTCGGCCGCGGGTTGCGCGCCAACAGCGCCGCGGCCTGCATGAGCTGGCCCGCCTGGCAGTACCCGCACTGGGGCACGCGCTCGTCGATCCAGGCCTGCTGGAGCGGATGCAGGCCGCCGTCGGGCTGCGCCAGCCCTTCGACGGTCAGGACGCTGGCGCCCGCGACGTCCGCCGTGCGCACGGTGCAGCTGGTGACGGCGACGCCGTCCACGTGGACGGTGCAGGCCCCGCACAGGCCCGCTCCGCAGCTGTACTTGGCGCCCACCAGACCCAGCTGCTCGCGCAAGGTGTCGAGGAGGGTCTCGTCTCCCCACCCCTTGGGAATGCTCCGCTCGACGCCGTTGACGGTGAGCTTCATCGCCCGGCCGATTATAGGCGGCTGCCACCGGCATCATGGCCCGTCCCCGGGGAATCTCGGGCTGGCGGGGCCGAAGGCGGCTCTCAGCTCCCTTGGAGCGCCGGGGCTTCCCCACAGTCCCGCTCCAAGGCCACGGCTTTCGCAGCCTCGCCTCTCGGAGTTCGTCTAGAATGCCACACCGGGGGGAGAGCCAAGGAGTCAGCATGAGTCGTCGTAAGACGTTCGCAGGGGTCCTCGGACTGGCGCTGGCGCTGGGAATCTCGAGCGGGGCTGCCGCCCAGAACGCCGTCCTCCAGGCCGTGGCCGTCCAGGTGCAACCGGGCCAGCTCGACACCTACCTGGAGCGGATCAAGTCTCTTCAGGGGGTGATGCAGCGTGTCGGCTCGGCGGGCACGCTGCGCGCCTGGCGGGCGACGCTGGCGGGGCCGGCCAGCGGCACCGTCTTCGTGGCCATCGGGTACCCGAGCCTGGCCGCCTTTGCCGAGAGCACCACGAAGGTCCAGGGGGACGCCGAGTGGCGGAAGCTGATCGCCGGACTCGACGCCATCCGCACCATCCAGAGCTCGAGCCTCTACAGGAGCCTCTCGGGTGAGGACGCGGCGGTGACGGCGGACTCGGTGCTCCAGACCGTCACGGTGCGCGTCAAGCCCGGCCAGCTCGACGACTACGTCGAGCGGGTGAACGCGTTGCAGAAGGTCTCGGATCGGCTGGGCGTGACGAGCAGCATGCGCATCTGGCAGGCAACCCTCGCCGGCGACGCCACCGGGACGGTCGTCGTGGGCCTGATCCACCCGAGCCTGGCCGCCTACGCCGACAACACGACGAAGATGCAGGGCGACGCAGAGTGGCAGAAGCGGATCGCTGGACTCGACGACATCCGCAGCATCGTCAGCACCGGCCTAGCCCGGAGCATCGGCCCCTAGGCTCCGGTCTCTCACTCCAGCGGGTCGCACGGCGCATCCGCGCCGCCGGCGATCTCCCAGGGTTCCTCCGCATCGCAGACGCCGTTGCAGAAGTTCTCGATGCGTCCTCCCGGTTGGAGGAATGTGAGGAGTTGCTGCATGCCCGCCGGGATCGACGGACGGGCACCGTGCGGATCGCAGCTGTCGTCCTCGATGATCTTGTTGGCCAGCGGCGGGATGAAGGGCTGGTGGGCGGGATTCAGGATGTCGAGCCCGGTGCCGTACATCACCAGCCCCGAGTCCAGCGCCTCGCCCGGACTCGCGTCGGGCACTCCCACGAGCCCCTGCTGAAGCGACCCGTGGAGGCTCTTGACCCCGAGCGTTCGCGCCGTGATCTCCGTGCCTTGGTTGCTCACCTGGTGGTCCAGCCAGGCCGGCGTGAGCAGGATCTTCTTGGCGATCGAGCCCGGCAGCGGATCGCTGGTGATGTGGGTCGCATAGCCGGAGGGATCCCCGGCCACCCACACTTCGTGCAGCAGCCCGATGCCGAGCAGCTGAGTCAGGGGGTCGGAGAGCCCTATGTTGTCCAGAAGCCCCTTGAAGGACAGGACGCTGCTGGGCGACTCGAACTGGGTAGAGCGTTGGAGAAGCATCGCGAAGTTGATCGAACCCACGTCGATGCCGAACTTCTCGATGTCGGGCGAGAGCGCCGCGTGGAAGAGCCCCTGGACGCCGCCCATGCTGATCCCGTAGTAGTACTGCTCTGTGTCCTCGCCGGGAAAGACGCCCTCCCCGTCGAGTTGGAAGGCCGGGTCCTGGTTGAAGAGGCCCTGCTTCATCATGCGCGAGAGGATCAGCGTGTTGGCCTGGCCCTGGCGGTGGCGGTCCGGAAAGGCCTCGAAGTGGTGGAGCTGGCTGTCGCCGAATCCGATGATGCGGAAGGCGACCCAGAAGCGATCCGGCGCGCTCCAGCCCGTCCAGTCGGTGGCCCCGGCGATGTAGCGCCAGGGCTGGCTTCCCGGGAACTGCGAGAGCACTTCGCTGACTCCTACCGGAATCCCCCGCACCATTTCCTCGCCGGCGCCGAAGATCCCGTGGCCCAGCAGCAGGGGATGGATCTCGGGCACGCGCTCCTCGACCAGGGCGCAGGGGATCGAGATCGTGAAGGGAGCGTCCATGGTCGGAGTCGTCGCGTTGATCTGCGGCTCGTCGGTCGCGGGATCGACGACGAGGCGCGGGGTGTTTCAGATGAGAACCGGAACCGCCTCGAGGAAGAGCGGGCTCTGGAACGTGCCCTCCACGATGCGCCGGTGCACTCCGCCATCCATCGCGCAGTTCGGGAAGTCCTCGATCCCGACGGCGCTGAAGGTCTGCACTCCGAGGCCCTTCTGCTCCTCGAGCCACTCGAAGGCCTTGTCGCGCATGGTGAGCATCTGGTGGGTCAGCTGGTGCTCGCTCTGCACCACGAAGTCGAAGGCGAGGATCAACTCCGAGCGGCGTACTCCCGCGCGGCGCAGCTCGTGGAAGATCTCCAGCATCGGGAGGCGGCGCTCTGCGAGCGCGGGGATGTCGGTGGGGCGGAAATCGCGCAGGGCCGCGAAGGCGGGCTCGGCCTCGACGGGCGTTCCATCCTCGCGCACCAGATTGCGCACCGCGACGATGTAGCGATGGCCGGGTGTGAGGCTCTCTGCCGGGCGCAGGATCAGGGCCTGGCGCTCGGGGCTTCCCTCGGCGCGGGCGTCCACCTCGAGCCAGTGGAGAATGCGCTGGCCGGTGTCCCAGTCGAGGAGCACCGTGGGGCTGTCGTGATCCAGGGAGCGATCGTCGTGGGTGCGCGTATCGATCCAGGCGGGACCTGCCGGCTGGCCGCAGCACTCGGGCGCGAGCAGGCGCGAGGCGCCGGACTGCTCCACGTCCACACCACCCGGGAAGTGCATCAGGATCTGCACGGTGGGGCTGAAGCCGTCGAGCGAATTCAGCATCGCCTTCGGGATCTCGGGCCCCGTGGGCTTCGGGATGCCCAGCTGCGGCACGTCCACGCGGTAGCCGGTCTGGGTGCTCGTGTCCTCGACCAGGAAACGCGACGAGGGGTAGGGAAGCAGACACTCGACGTCATTGAGGATCTCACACTCGTCGGGGTGCTCGAGATCGGCGATCTCGAAGCGCGTGCCCGCGGTCAGGTGCCTTGCGAAAAAGAAGAAGATTCGCGCGTCCACTTCCGCTTCCAGGCGGTAGTTGCCGGCCTCGCCGATGGCCACGCTTCCCGTGCCGGTCCGGTCACCGACGGCGACGCCGGGGACCGGCATGCTCGCGCCCTCGGGATCCACCAGCCGGACCACGAGCGACTCCGCATCTGCGTGGCGGGGCAGCGTGAGCTCGAAGCCGATCTCTCCGATCAGCGAGAGCTGCCTCGGCAGCGGCGAGCGGAAGTGGAAGAAAGGCGATCCCCAGCTGTCACAGCTGCTGAAGCCCAGCGAGAGGGCAGAGACGGCCAGCAGGGCAAGCACCGAGATCGGAGCATGGATGAGTCGGGGGCGACGAGGAGCGTTCATGGGGGTCTCCGGGTGAACCACTTAACGACCGTTCATGTGGAATCTCCCACTCTATCACGGGCTTCGAAGCGGTGACTAGCCTAGACGGGATTCCAGATGATGGGGTTCCAGAACCGGCTCGGCTGCGT